>JBDQIL010000853.1:0-2974 GCA_040264415.1 Myxococcota bacterium | reverse complement strand
GAGTAGGCCCATGGCCCACCTCGTCCCCGCGCTGTTGTTGTCGATGCTCGCCGCCTGCGCCGAGCCCGGCCCGGCTGGCGGGTCGGCCACCACCACAGACGACTCGGGCGACGCCGGCGACGCGTGCGGCGGCGGAGCAGGCACCGTCGAGCTGGGCACTGGTGAGACCACCTACGAGCCCTTGGTTGACGGCGACCCCGTGGTGGTGATCAACGGCCCCCAGGGCGGCCAGCACATCCTCGCGAGCGTGCGCACGAGCGGCATGACCAGCATCGCCACCGTGCACCTCACCATCCAGCGCGCACAAGACGAGAGCTTCGTCTCGGATCAGACCTACCGCCTGCAGTTCTTCGACGACCCCGAGCGCGACGACGACTGCGCGTGGCTCTACCCGGGGCTGTACGGCTACCTCGGCTTCGTGTCGGTCGCCGAAGACGACGCCGACTTCTTGTGGAAAGACGCCATCATGCGGGTCGAGGTCACCGACGAGTCGGGCCAGACCGCCTCGGACAGCGTGGTGGTGGTGCCCGAGCTCGAGCCGGCGGCGCCGGGCGGCGACCCCGGCGGCGACCCGCCCGAAGAGCCCACCGACCCGCCAGAGTGAGCGGCGCCGGGCGCGGCGTCAGGGCGCGAAGGTGACCCGGCTGCGGGCGTCGATGGGGCCGGCCGCGGTGAGGCGGGCGCCCCCCGGCACCGTCACCACGATGCCGTCCACCACGTCGGTGTCGCCCAAGCCCAGGTGGACGCGGGGCAGCGAAGAGCCGATGAAGCCCGAGTCGAGGGTGATCAAGTCGGTCTGCACCCGCCCGCCGGCGAACACCTCGACCTTGGCCCCCACCGGCGCGTCCACCTCGATCCAGTTGGCGGCGGTGCATCCCTCGGAGAGGTAGAACAGCGGCCGATCGGCGGCCTGCGACACCAAGATGTCTTCGACCCCGTCGTCGTTGAAGTCGAGCACCACCACCGCCCGAAACGAGCCCTCGGCGGTCAGCCCGTGGGCGGCCGCCACGTCGGTGAAGGCGCCGGCGTCTTGCCGCAACAGCACCAGCGGCGCGTCGAAGGCCTTGTCGGCGTCGATCTCGTTCCAGCGATCGCCCTGGGCGCTGATCAGATCGCGCTGGCCGTCGTTGTCGAGGTCAAGGAAGACCCCGCCCCAGCCGGTGGCCTGGTCCATCAGCTGAGAGGCGCCAGCGGTGGCGGTCACATCGACCCACGCGCCCCCCGCTTGCCGCGACAGCAGCACGTTGTGGGGGCTGCCCGACACGTAGAGGTCGGGGGCGCCGTCGCCGTTGTAGTCGGCGACATCGGCGCCCTTGGCGGCCGTGGGCAGGGCGCAGAAGCAGTCGTCGGCGGCATCGACCAGCGCGCCGTCGTCGTTGCGCAGCAGCGTGCTCCAGCCGAAGTTCATGCCCAGGTCGTTGGACAAGTAGACGTCGAGGTCGCCGTCGTCGTCGGCGTCGAAGGTGAGCGCGTCGTAGCCGTGGCGCAGGCCCACGGCCTCGGGGACCGCGTCGGCCTCGACCACGAGGCCGTCGGCCTCGATGTGCAGCATGCGGTCGTTGTGCCACGACAGCTCTTCATGGATGTCGGCGGTGCGCGCCAGGAAGACCTCGAGCCGGCCGTCGCCGTCGAAGTCACCCGGCGAGAGGTCGTGCACGATCGACGCGGACATCACCCCCTCGCCGTCGAGCGTGGGGAAGGGCTCGAAGCTGAAGCGCCCCCCGCCGTCGTTGCGCAGCATGAAGGCCATCGGGCCGCCGAGCAGCAGGTCGATGTCACCGTCACTGTCGACGTCGAGCCACAGCGCGCCGTTGCCGGACGGCATCGGGATGGTCTGCTCTTCGAAGGTGTCGCCCCGACGAAACATCGTCCGATTCGTGCCGGGCATGCGCGTGAGCAGCAGGTCGGTCTGGCCGTCTTGGTCGATGTCGGCCGCGGCCAGGCCCGCGCCGTCTTGGTGGCCGTACCGCTCTTCGGGGAGGAGCGGCGTGAGCAGGTTCCAGGCCTCCCCCTGCTCGACCCACGACGGGGCGTCTCGGGGGGCCTCGCAGGCGAGCGGCTCGCCGAAGCTCACCCCGGGGGAGGTCGAGGTGGGGCCGGTGTCTTCGCCCGCCGTGCCGGCGGGTTCACCGGTCTCTCCGGGGGAGGAGCCGGCGCAGGCGCAGAGGGCGGTCAAGCAGAGCAAGGTGGAGCGCATGGTCTCAACCTACCCCGAGCCTCCCCCGGTGGCGCATCTCAGCCGGTGGCGGGTGGATCCGCCGGGGCGAAGGCGCCATCACGGACCACGAGCGCCACCGACGCCGCGTCGGTCTCGAGGCGCCAGGCGCCCCCCTCCCGGGTGAGCCGCGCGCTGGGCAGGGCCGTGCGGGCGCCGGGCTCGAGCAGCACCACGCCGCCGATCCCGGGCGGCAGGCCACGGTGTCGGGCCCGCAGGTCGCTCGCGTCGCGGCCCCGACCCAGGAGCAGCACGGTCACGGGCAGCCCCGGGGCCTCGGCCAGCCGCGCGGCCCACTCCCCGAGGCGCTCCGGGCGGGCGCCGGGCGCGCGGTAGACGGGCCCACCCGCCACCGCCGGCAGCGGGGCGCGGTCCGGGCCGGCCACGAGCACCCGGTGCCGCTGGGCCAGCCGACCGAGCAGCGGGCCCACCGCCTCGGGCGCCAGGTCGGCGGCCACCTCCCACACCTGCAGCCCCTCGGACAGCGGCGCGGTGCCCGGGCCCATCCCCCCGGCCCCGGGGTGGCGCTCGCGCGCCCGGGGGGGGCCTGCCGCGCCGCGATCCCGCGCCAGCTGCCAGAGCCAGGCGGCCCCGAACAGCAGGAGGCCCGCGGCCAAGGCCATCACCCACGGGCTGAGCGGCGCGGACTGCGACAGCCCGCCGCCGCCCCCGGGGGGCGGCGGCGCACCCGGGACCGGCTCAGCGGCCCACGCGGTCGCAGACAGCAGTCCCAGCAGCAGGATCGAGGACAGGCGCGCG
>JBDQIL010000852.1:0-2983 GCA_040264415.1 Myxococcota bacterium | reverse complement strand
GGCCACACCTGGGTGGTGGGCCGCCTGGCTTGGCCCGACCCGCCCGGCACCCCCTGGCTGGCCACCGGCGGCCTGTCCTTGCCCGAGCGCCTGCTGCCAGTCTGGGCCCTCCGCTCCGCCTGAACCCGCATCCCGAGGATCAGCCCCATGCCGGCCGACCGCTACATCGAGCACGCCTTCCCCATCGTCCAGCTCAACCCGCTGTCGGTGCGCGAGCGCAACGCCTTCAAGCCCGTCTACAAGATGCACAAGTGGTTCGCCCGGCGCTCCGCCAGCATCTTTCGGGCCATCCTGCTGGCCAGCGCGTTGCCACACAAAGACGAAGACGGCAACCCCATCGACCTGATGGCCGAGTTCTACAAGGGCCACGGCGATGATGCGCGCCTGCGCGACGAGCACGGCAACCGGCTCAAAGTGCTCGACCCCTTCATGGGCGGCGGCACCACGGTGGTCGAAGGCCTGCGCCTGGGCTTCGACCTCACGGGCATCGACCTGAACCCCATCGCTTGGTTCATTGTCAAGGGCGAGACCACGCCGGTCGACCTCGACGCGCTGGACGCCGCCTTCGAGCGCCTGGCCGACAAGGTGAAAGACGAGCTGCTCGACTTGTACCGAACGCGATGCCCGCTCACGGGGCAAGACGCCGACATCATCTACGGGTTCTGGGTGAAGCAAGGCATCTGCGTCGACCCGGGCTGTGGCGAAAAGACCGACCTGTTCAAGAGCTACGAGGTGGCTCGCAAGCGCGGCGACGCCACGATCTCCTACATCGCCGACGTGAAGTGCCCGCACTGCGCTGGCGTCTTCGACTGGGAGCTCAACCGCTGCACCATCACGGCGGGCGGCCCCCAGGTGGAGGGCATCAAGTCGGCAGGCAAGGGCCGCCCCGAAGGCACCCGGTATGCCTTCTCGCTGGTCGACGTGGCCTGTGCCTGCCCCCGTTGCGGCGAGACGGTGCCCAAGCACGCCCGTGGCACGAAGAAGGCGAAGAACAAGAAGGTGCCCCTGCATGTGCTGATCGACCCGGCGACGGGGCGCTTCTTCGAAGTGCGGGGGAAGCTACCAGACCAGGTCGTTGTGCCGTGGTCGAGTGAGACACTTGCCCCCAAGGACGATGCCCCCTGCCGGCGCGGCGCCAAGTTCACCTGTGCCCACTGCGGCCGTGATCAACGCATCGTCGACTCAGCCGACGCCCACGGCGAGCCGCTGCCCTTCCGCTACTACGGCTTCTACGCCCACACGCCCCAGGTGGGCGTGGACAACGACCGCGAGGCCCGCGAGCTGGGCCTGGACACGAACAACCACAAGTGGTTTGCGGCGGTGTCCGAGACCGATCGGGCCAAGGTGGCCGAGGCGGAGGCCGAGCTGGCCCGCGTTGGGGATGGGCTTCCGCTGCCCACGCAGGAAATCTACGACGGCTACAATACCAACCGCTTGGTGATCCACCAGTACAAGCGATGGGTCGATGTGTACGGCCCCCGCCAGCTCTTGGCGCTGGGCAAGCTGCTGCGGGCCATCGGCGAGGAGGAGGACCCGGCGCTGCGCGATGCGCTGTTGGGGGCGTTCCAGAGCCACCTGGACAACGTCAGCAATCTTACTGCGTACCACGCCAACCGAAACATGCCGCAACGCGTGACCGCGGCACACGACTATCGCAACCCTACAACGCTCGTTGAGAACAATGTCTGGGGTGTCGGGAACGGCATCGGAGCGGGCCCCTACACCAACTGCGTCACCAAGTACCGGGCCGGGCTCGAGTACCGACTTCATCCGGACCTACCTAAGAAAGATGCATACGTGGATGTCAGGGACTGTCCGCCGGCATCGTGGGCACCAAACCTCACAGCGGGTTCTGCAGCGGCCCAACACCCCCCAACCGGCTCCGTCGACCTCGTCATCACCGACCCCCCCTACGCGGGTTCGGTCCAGTACGCCGAGATGTCCGACTGGACCTACGTCTGGCTCCACCACGTCTTGGCCGAGCACTACCCCGACCAGTTCGGCCCCGAGATCACGCTCAAGTCGCAGGAGATCATCGAAGACCAGGCCATGAAAGATGCCGACTGGTACTTCGAACAGCTCACCGACGCCTGGCGCGAGTGCAACCGCGTGCTCAAAGACGACGGCCTGCTGGTCTTCACGTTCCACCACAAAGAAGGCGACCGGTGGACCGGCCTGCTGCGCTCGCTCTTCGACGCCGGCTTCTATCTGGTGGCGGCCTACCCCACGCACTCCGAGGCCCTGAACTCCATCGTGATCCAGGCCACCGGCGGCATCACCTACGACATCATTCATGTGTGCCGCAAGCGCCAGGGTGAGCCCGAGACCATCCCGTGGACGGTCCTGCGCCGCCAAGTGCAGCGAGATGCCCGCGAGCAGCTCCGCGCCATCGAGGCCTCGGGCGATGTGCTGCCGGGCCCCGACGTGTGGATGATCCTGCTGGGCAAGGCCCTCAAACACTTCTCGCTGCACTACGGCCAGGTGCTCGACGAGAACGGCGACATCCTCGACCTCGACGAAGCCATGGAGCGCATCCGGGTGCTCGTGCGCGAAGTGCGCGGCGAGACGGTGCCGCTGCCCGCCGCCCTCCAGGGCGTAGACGCGCTTTCGCAGGTGGCCCTGCTGCACACCGTCGGCCAGCGCGCCTGGTCGCGCGACGACCTGCACAAAGAGCTGCAGGGCTACACCAACAGCCGCGACGAGCTGGTCGAGACCCAGCTCGTCGCACCCGACCCACATGACAAAGACCAGCTGGTCGCGGTGGCCCCCGCGGACCGCTGCACGGCGGTCGGCCCTTCGCTGGGCCGCGACGCCCACAGCCCGCTCATCGACAAGCTGCATCGCGCCTTGGCCGAGCTGGCGGCCGGGCGCGACCTGTCGCCGTGGCTGCTGCGCTGGGCGGGTCACTGGGAGGAGCTGCGCGAAGGCCTGCGCTACATCGGCAAGAAAGACCCACCGCAGCGCGAGCTGTGCCAGATGGCGG
>JBDQIL010000851.1:0-2986 GCA_040264415.1 Myxococcota bacterium | reverse complement strand
CCAGGTCGAGCCGGGTCCAGGGGAGCACCGACAGCGACACGTGCAGCGACGGCCCACCGGCTCGACGTGGGGGCCGAGGGGGGCGGGCTGGCCGACCCAGCCGATGCGGCAGCGGCCGACCGCTTGCTCGACGACCTGGTCGACAGCCGGCAGCCGGATCTGGTCGGCGCCCTCGCCGACGCGGCGGCCATCGATCAGATCGGTGCGGGCGACTCGGTGGAGCCCCGCCGGTCGCTCTGCCGGGTCGGCTCGGCGGGCGCGGCCGCGCGGGTGGTCGCGCCGGGCCGCACCCTGACCTTCCCCGCGGTGGCCTTGCCCGCCCTGAAGCGGGCGTTGGCCGGCCCGAGTCGCGCCGGCGCGCTGCCCCACCTGACCCCAGCGGAGTCGGTCAGCCTGGCGCGCCACCTCGTGGCAGAGGCCCTGCTCACCCGCGCGTGACGCCGGGGCTCGGTGGCGGGTCCCTTCCGGCACCGGTAAGCTCCGCGGCCTGCCCTCGGAGTCGCCATGATTCGCCGCGCCACGCCCGTCCTCGCCCTCTTGGTGGCTTGCGCCGCCGACCCCGAGGCGGGCCCCGACGCGCTGCCCAGTCGCACCCCCGGCGAGCGCATGCCGCTCACCGCAGATTGTGACGACCAAGATCTCGAGCGGTGCATCCTGCCGTTTCCGTCGAGCCGCTTCACCCAGCTCGACCCCGACACCGAGACCGGGCTGCGGCTGGCCATCGAGCCGGGCTCGCTGCTGGGCGCCCCCGACGACCCGACCTTCCTCAACACCCACGACGGATTCAGCCGGATCACCCCGGTGATGACCGCCTTCGACGCCGACCTCGACTCGGGCTGGATCGAGCCGGTCGGCCACCCCGTGGCCCTCGACGCGCCGGTCCGGCTCTACAACGCCCAGCCCGATCACCCCGACTACGGCGTACAGGTGCCGGTCTGGGCCGAGATCGTGCGAGACGCCGCGGGCCTGTCGCTGGTGCTCGCCCACCCGCTGTACCCGCTGGCCGCCGGCGCCGACCACGTGGTGGTGATCACCGATGAGCTGGTCGATGTCGCGGGCGCCTCGGTGGGGCGCAGCCGCGACTCGGCGGTGGCGCTGGGGCTGGCCTCCCCCGAGGGAGAGGACGAGGCCGAGCTGTCCTGGTACCACGGCCCCACCCGCGAGCTGCTCGCCGAGGTGGGCCTGCCGGCCGAGCAGGTGGTGCGCGCCTGGGACTTCACCACCCGCTCCGACGCCGACCTCTCGCGCCGCATGCTGCTCATGCTCGACGGGGTGCGCGCGGCCGAGGCGGGCTTCGGGGTGGAGATCGATCGGGTGCAGGGGTCGAACAACCCCGACGTGGCGATGGTGGTCGAGGGCCGGGTGACCGGCGTGCCCGACTACCTGACCGCCGACGACCGGTTCGTCTTCGATGAGACCGGCTTGCCCACGATCACCGGCGAGCGCGACGCGGTCTTCCGCGTGCTGGTGCCCGCCTGGGGCTACGACGGCAGCCTCGGGGGCACCTACCGGGTGAGCATGTACGGCCACGGCACCGGCGGCGACGTGCACGACGACTCGATGGACGCCACCTTCGCCGTCAACGGCGTGGCCAAGGTGGGCATCGAGTTCGGCGCCTGGAACGGAACGGAGCTCTTCGACACCTTCGGGCGGGTCATGGCCATGAACCAGGGGGTGGAGCAGTCCACCGGGCAGCTCGTGCAGTCGCTGGCCGACGGCTACGCGGTCTACCGGGCGCTGCATGGCCCGCTGCGCGACGCGTTGACGGCCGAGACCATCGGCGGTGAGGCGAACCCCGCCGCCGGTCGCGCCCTCGACGCCGACACGCCGCTGTGGACCGCTGGCTCGCTGGGCGGCAGCATGGGCGCGGTCATCGGCGCGAGCTGGCCCGAGGTCGACTTCGCCGCGCTGAACGTGCCGGGCGGCGCCTGGAGCCACTTCATCCCCCACTCCTACCTCTACTCGTGGGTGATGGAGGGGGTGATGGAGACGAACTACGGTGGCGCGGTCAACGCCCGCATCGCGCTGGCCTACAGCCAGGGGGGCTGGGACGACGTGGACGGCGCCTGCTGGGGCGACATCGCGCGAGCCAAGGGCGCGGTCTACTTGATGCAAGAGAGCGTGGGCGACCCGGTCATGCCCAATGTGGGCACCGAGCTGCTGGCGCGCTCGCTGCAGGCCGCTCACGTGGGGGTGCCAATCACCACGCTCCCGGGGATCGAGCCGACCGGCGACCTCGTGGGCGCGACCGGCCTCACCCAGTTCTCGGTGCCGCCCACCGGAGAGTACGACGTGCACGGCTTCGCGGCCCGCGACACCCCCGCTGGTGACGCCGCCATGGAGCAGATCTTCCGCTTCGCGCGGGCTGCGTGGGCGGGTGAGAGCGAGATCGTGGTGCCGTCCGGCTGCGCGACGGCCTCGACCGATGGCAGCTGCGACTTCTCCGACGGGGACTGGTAGGGGCCGAGGCGGCTGTGTGAAGAAGGCGTTTTCTGGTTGGCGGTCGCGTGGCCTGCGTGCACACTGTTCTTCCGGCCTCTTCCCTGCAGGTTCTCCATGTCACTGACCCTCACGCTGCTGATGCTCGCCCGCCAAGCCGCGGGCGCCCCCCTCCCCCCAGCGCCGACCGACGCGATGGCGCGCCCGGTCTCCAGCGACGGGGCGGTCATGCTGGAGGTGCTGTCGGCTGACGCGTCCGTCGAGCCAGCCTGGTGTGCCGCCGAGGTCGATTCGGCCACCGACGAGCTGGTCATCCGCAGCAGCCCTCGATCGTGGGACCGCGTGCAGGCCGCCTTCGACGCGCCGGCCCCGGGCGAGATGGTCCGCATCCTGCTGCCGCAGCCCGGCTCGGCCACCCGCATGGCGGGTCTGGTTCGCAGCGCACACCCCCACCTCGACGTGGTGGACGATGCCCGAACCAACACCATCCTGGTCAGCGGCGGCCGGCGCTCGGTCTGAGCCCCGCCGGCGGCTAGCGGTGGGGGCT
>JBDQIL010000850.1:0-2988 GCA_040264415.1 Myxococcota bacterium | reverse complement strand
GAGCTCCCCCATGACGCCACTGCGCGCCCTGCTTGTTCTTGCCGCCCTCCCGATCACCCTCGCCGTCGGCTGCGGCGACAAGGACGACGACTCCGGTGACACCGGCCACAGTCATGACGACGGTGCCGATGGCGCCGACGGTACGGATGGCGCCGACGGTACGGATGGCGCCGACGGTACGGATGGCGAGCCCGACGCGGCCTCGATCTTCGCGAGCACCTGCGCCAACTGCCACGGCGCCGACGGCGACGCCGGCAGCGCGCCCGACCTCAGCACCGGCGTCCCGGCCATGAGCGACGACGACCTCCGCGCCATCATCACCGACGGGAAGGGCGGCATGCCCGCCCAGGGCCTGTCCGACGACGAGCTCGACGCGATGGTCGACTACCTTCGGTCGACCTTCCCCGAGTAGTCGGCCGAGGCGCAGCCGCACGTCGCCCGGTGGGTGGAGGTCCACCCCCGGGCGTCGTCGCGTCTGGATGATGCGGCGCGAGCGCCGAGCCCAGGCGGCCGGGCTGGGGCGGCAGGCGCGCGGGCTGACGGCTGGCCCCGTTGGTGGGTCGACGCTCCGCGGACTCGGCGCTCTCCCTCGCACCCGCTCCGGTACCCCTGCCGACCAGGAACCCCATGGCGCAGCCCCGCAGCATCGGCCCCCTCGGCGCCTCCGCCATCGTCGCCGGCACCATGCTGGGGGTCGGCATCCTGCTCACGCCGCCGGTGGTCGCCGCTGCCGCGCCCTCGCTGGCCGCCTTCGCCGCCCTGTGGGTGGCGGGCGCCGTGGTCGCGCTGTGTGGCGCGGCCGCCTACGCCGAGCTGGGCGCTGCGCTGCCTGCGGCCGGCGGAGACGTGGTCTTTCAGCAGGAGGCCTTCGGGCCTTCGGTCGCCTTCGGGTCGGGCGCGCTGGTCTTCGGGATGGCGTTCTCGGGCTCGATCGCGGCGCTGGCCGTGGCGGTCGGGCAGTACCAGGCCCAGACCCTCGTGGCCGCCGCCGGGCTCGACTGGGACCTGTCTGGAGCGGGCGCCCGAGCCGTCGCGGTGTCGCTGATCCTGCTCCTCACCGCCCTGAACGCGGCGGGGGCGCGCGCGGCCACCCGCCTGCAGGTCGCGGCGACCGCGGTGCCGCTGATCGCTCTGGCCGGTCTCGCGACCTGGGGCTTGGCGACCCACGGCGCCCCGGCCCCGCCGGTCGCGCCGCCCCCGTGGCGCGTGGGCGCCCTGGCTCAGGCCTTCGCCGCGGTCTACTTCGCGTACTCGGGCTGGCCGGCGGTGGTCTACCTGGCCGGCGAGGTGCGGGCCCCGGGGCGCACGCTGCCCATCGGCATGCTCGGCGGCGCCACGGTCGTCTCGGCGCTCTACGGGCTCTTGTGCGCGGCCTTCCTCTCGGTGCTCGGCGTCGAGGGGCTGGCGGAGGCGGGCGAGGCCGGCACCGCGCTGGCCCTCGCCCTGTTGGGTGAGCCGGGGGCCGTGCTGCTCGCGGGCCTGGTGCTGGTGGCGCTCGTCGCGAGCATCAACGGCACCATCCTGGGGGGCGCTCGCGTGGCCCAAGGCATGGCCGAACGTGGCGCCTTGCCGCGCGCGCTGGCGGCCACCGACGCCACCTCCGGCGCGCCGGTGCGCGCCCTTTGGCTGCAGGCGGCGGTGGCCTGTGTCCTCGCGCTGTCGGGCAGCTTCGGGGCCATCCTGTCTGCCACCGGCCTCGCCATGATGGCGGTGGGTGGGGTCACGGTGGCGGGCCTGTACCGACTGCGGCGGAGCCAGCCCGACCTCCCCCGGCCCTACCGGGCCACCGGCTACCCGCTCACCCCCGCGGTCTACCTGGTCGTGAGCGGTCTCACCGTGGGGGTCGGCTTGTGGCAGGCCGTCACCACCGGCGAGGCGCTGCTCCCGCTGGCCGGGCTGGGCCTGTGGGCGGCCTTGGTGGGCGGTCACGCCTTGATCCGTCGGTCTACTCGTCAGCGGTGAGGTCGTCGGCGGCTTGGCGGGTCCAAGACTCGACCCGCCAGTCGGTGCGGCGGCGGTTCTCGTCTCCGCCGTGGGCAGGATCGACCAGCGCGAGCCCCGCGAAGACCACCGGGTCTTCGCCGTGGGCGCCCTCGGTCTGGTTGACCCAGACCCCGACCCCCGCCTCTTCGACCCCGACGTCGGCCATCTGGGCCGAGATGCCCTCGTGCAGCCCGCGGGTCCACTCGCTCGGGTCGCCGGAGCTCTGCAGCAACGCGATGCAGGGGTACTCCTCGCAGTCGACCCCGAGCAGCTCGACGCTGGGGTGCTCGGCGAGCACCTGGCCGAGCGCCTTGCGGAAGCCCGGCTCGCGCAGCGGCTCCGCCACGCCCTGCGGCCAGTCCTGCGGTACGCCCTCGGACTGCTCGAGCGCGCCGCGCTGCAGGTCGCTCTCGAGGCGCAGCGTGGCCACCTCGTCCTCGAGGGCCGCGATGCGGGCGCGGGCCTCGGGCAGGCTCAGCCCCCCGTCGTCGGACGGGCTCGGCCGCTGCGCGACCGCCGGAGGCGAGCCCGCGCTCGACGGGGCTCGGGCCTCGCCCACGGTGCGGGTCTCGCCGGCGCGCACGGTCAGCGCCGCGCCGTCGTCGCTCTGAACGGTGGCCTGGCCGTGCTGCACGGCGAGGGTGACGATGGCGCCGGCGGCGGCACCGGCGATGAGCGGGAGGGGCTGGGCGAGCGGGTGGCCCATGTCGGTCTCCAGGGGAGGGGTTCGAGCCGCCTCACGGGCCTCCACCGGGATCGGTTCCACCGTGATGGTCGCCCCCCCATCCAGGTGGATGGGCACCCCGGCCGCGCGCTCCCGCAGCTCGCGGGGGAGGGCGTGGGCGCCTGCGCCGAGGGTGACCGTGGCCGGATCGGGCCGCAGCCCGACGCCGAGCAGCGCGCCGGCGGCCAGCGCCGCTGCGGCCACCCCGAGCGTGCGGGCGGGTCGGCGCGCGGGCGTCGCCGCGGCGGGGGCGCGGGCTGCGATCACCGCCGCGTCGAGGG
>JBDQIL010000849.1:0-2994 GCA_040264415.1 Myxococcota bacterium | reverse complement strand
TCGCCAAGCTGGCCCTCGACTTCGGCTTCGACGCCGACGATCCGCGCCCGTGGGTGGCCGCATGGCGCATCGTCGGCGCGCAGATGGACCCCCTCGACCGCGCCGCCTGCGACGCCCTGCCCGTCGAGCGCGCCGGCGGCTGCCGCGCCACGCTCCGCGACCTCTACGCCGACCGCCTCAACCACGCGCGCGACACCGGGCGGTTCCCCTGCGACGGCCAGCCGCTCGCCGGGCGGCTGGCCTACGCCGACCCCGACCCCGAGCTCGACGCCCTGGTCGCGACCCGTCGGGAGGCCGACCTGTGTCCGTGACCCTGCCCGCCCTCACGCTCGCCCTGGCCGGGTGCGCGCCGCCCCCCGACGCGGCCCTGCTGGCCGAGGCGCTCGGCGCCCCGGATCCGCAGGCCGCGCTCGCGTCGTGCGACGGGATCCGCGGCGCCACCACGGCCGATGAGTGTCGCGCCAGCGTGGTGCAGGCGCACGCGACCCTGGTCGGGCCCGACGCCGACCAGGCCTGCGGCTCGGTGCAGGATCCCCGCTGGCGTGGCGAGTGCTTCTTCACCCTGGCCGAGCGCCGCGTGGTCGGCGCGGCTCCCACACCCGAGGGGCGACTGCCGGCGCTGCAGGCCTGCGGCGAGGCGGGGCCCTTCTACGACGAGTGCCTCTACCACCTGTGGACCGCCGAGCTCTCGGCGGTGGCCCGCGCGGCCCCCAGCGCGGCCGCCGCGGTCGAGCCCGCGCGGCCCATCATCGCCTACTGGTCGAGCCTCGAGACCATCGCCGGCGACCCCGCCGACCAGCTCTGGGGCGACCTGTGGTTCTTCGCCTGGAACGAGCACCGGCCGGCCGACCTGGAGGCCTGCGCGGCGCTCACCCCCAGCCGACGCCGCCGTCTGCCGCACCCACACCCAAGCCTTCGTGCTGCGCGCCATCCTGGGCGAACTGCTCGCCCCGGGCGCGCCTCCCGGCGTCCTCGACCGCACCTGCCGGTCGGGGTCGGTCGAGGGAGACCGCCTCGCCGGGCTCTTCGTCCCCCACCCCGACCTCGAGGCCCAGGTGGCCGAGGTGGCTCGTCTCGCCTGCGACGCGGCCCAAGGCAAGCCGGTGCGCAGGTACAACCCCGTCTTCCAGGAACGCGGCGGGGGCGGCGCGCCATGACCCACCGCGCCCTCGGGCTGCTCGCGCTCGCGACCGCCGGCTGCACCGCCGCCCCCAGCGACCGCCTGACCTGGCGAGAGAGCTGGGAGCTCATCGTGCTGACCGGCAGCGGGCAGGTGGTCGACGCCCGCATGACCGTGGGCAACACCGGCCTGCTGCGGGGCCAAGGGCACCTGCGCCTCGACCGGTGGGCCGAGGGCACCTCCCCCATCCTCCACCACCGTCGGTCGGCGCCCGGTGAGACCGGCGTGTGGCCGGAGCGCGAGCGGGTCCGCATGGGCCCCGACCTCCTCGATCTCGAGCGCCACACCTGGACCCTTCGGGTTCAGAGCGACGACGCCCAAGGTGTGGTCCACCTGGCCCCCACCGACGCCCTGAAGGTCGCGCCCGCCGTGGGCATGACCGCGACGGGCCAGTGGTCGATGACCGCGAGCGTGCCGACCGGCCGGGCGTCAGGCTGGGTGGAGGCCGGGAAGAGAGGCGGACAGGTCGATGGCCGTGGCTTCCTGCTGTACCGGGGCGGTGACGGCATGCCGCGGGGGCTCCGCCGCACCCTGCTCCTGCAAGGCGGGGATCTGTCGGTGGGCCTCGAAGAGCACGGCGATCTGACGCTCGCGTGGCTGCACACTGGCGGCGTCGCCCTCGACCCGACCGGCGCGCGGCTGGTCGAGACCCGAGAGGGCTGGGTGGCGAGCTTCCCAGAGGCCGACGCCACCATCACGCTGGTCGGTCGAGACGTCGGCGGCTCGACGGCGGTCCGCACCGACCTCATGGGCCCGGAGCGGCTCGCGCCGTGGGCCCTGGGCCAGCGCAGCACCCGCACCGTCCAGGCCGTGCAGGCTACGATGGTGCGGCCCGGCAGCACCCAGATCGTGCCCGGCGTGCTCATCCAGGTCACCGACGACGGCGAGCAGACCCGGGTGCGCCGCCGCCGCCGCTGACGTCCCCCGGGAGCCGCCCTGTTCGCCGCCTTGCTCCTCGCCACCCTGGCCCCCGCGGCTGCTCGCCAGTGCGGCGCCTACGGGGCCGCCGAGCGCATCGCCGAGCCCGCCGCGCTCTCGGTGCACGAGGCGTCCGGGCTGGCCGCCTCGCGCCGCCGCCCGGGGCTGCTCTACGCCCACGATGACTCCGGCCACGCCGCGGTCCTGCACGCCGTCACCATTCAGGGAGAGGCGCAGGGGGGGCACCCCATGCCGCGAGGCTGGGTGAACGACTGGGAGGACATCGCAGCCGGGCCGTGCCCGCCCCCCGACGTCGCCCAGGCCTGCCTCTATGTGGGAGACATCGGCGACAACAGGCGCCGGAGAGCCCACATCCTCATCCGGGTGGTGGTGGAGCCCCCGCCAGACGCCGCCGCCGGGTCCCCCCTCGATCTGCTCGCCACCTGGCGCCTGCGCTACCCAGACGGGCCCCGCAACGCAGAGGCGCTCCTGGTGCATCCGAAGACGGGAGTGGTGGAGATCGTCACCAAGAGCCTGTCGGATCCGGCAGAGGTCTACCGGGTGCCGGCGGGGGTGACCGAGAGCGCCGAGCCCACCCTGCTCGCTCGGGTGGCCACCCTCGACCTGGGGCCCCACGCCGGAGACCCGATGGTGACCGGCGGAGACTGGGACCCAGACGGCGACCGGCTGGTGCTGCGCACCTACACCAGCCTGCTCGTGTGGCCGGTCGATCGGTGCGCTGCGTCACCGTGGTGGGCGGGCGCCCCGCAGGTGCTCGATGCCCCCCGCGAGCGTCAGGGCGAGGCCGTGACCGTCGGCCTTGATGGGCACGTCTACACCGCGTCAGAGGGCCACCCGATGCCGCTGTCCCGGCGCCGCTGCTTGCAGCCGGTGGA
>JBDQIL010000848.1:0-2995 GCA_040264415.1 Myxococcota bacterium | reverse complement strand
GGCCCCGCCCGAGCCGGAGCCCGAGCCCGACATCGAGCTCGCCGCGGCCGAGGTCGCGCGCCGCACCGCCGAGCATCCCAGCCAGATCACGCTCCTCGACATCCGCGAGCCCCATGAGCTGCGGCAGGGGCTGGTCGAGGGCGCCTTGGTGGTCCCCATGAACGAGATCCCCGAGCTGCTCCACCGGCTGCCCTCCGACCGCACGCTGGTGGTCTACTGCGCGGCAGGGATGCGCAGCTTCGGCGTCACCCACTACCTGCGCGAGCACGGGTTCAGCGACGCTTGGTCGGTGCCTGAGGGCGCTGGCGGCCTGGCTGCAGCGGGGCTGGGGTGGGTGCAGCCGGCCCGTCTCAGTCGGCTCGCGCCCGGCGCGCGGGTGACGGTCGCCGCCGACGGCGACGCGCTGGTGCAGGGCACCCGCGAGCGAGACGGCGTCGTCGAGGTCGGCTTGTTGCCGCTCGACCCAGCGAAGCCCCCCGTCGTGCGCTGGCTGCCCGCTGCCGACCTCGCCTGACCGTCAGGCGCTCGCGCCCCCCGACAGCTTGGCCTGCACCGCGCTCCAGCCCGTGCGGAAGGTCTCTGCGAGATCGTCGACCGCCGCCACCTGACCGATGACGTCCCCCGAGAGGAGCCCCGGACCGCCGGCCACCACCTGCCCGCCCTCGAGCATGGTGTACGGGCACACCTCGTAGAAGGCGACGAGGTGGTCGCGCACCTGGGGGTGGAGCAGCAGCGCGCGGATGGCCTCGCGGTTGGTGCCCTGCACCCGCACCAGCTCATCGAGGGCGGCGTCGCCCAGGGGGAAGTCTCCGCGCGTCTTGGGTGTGAAGGCCTTCGGCAGCAGCCGCATGCCGGCGGGCAGGCGCACGCCCAGCCCGACCTTGATGGTGCTGAACTGAATCTCGGGGTTCTCGGGCATCGGGCCGGTCTGGATCGTGACCCGGGTGCCGCCGATGTAGCCCCGCAGCGTCCGCTCGCCCCGGGTGCCCGCGCCGAGGAAGACCAGCCCGTGCTCCTTCGCGAAGTCCGACCAGGTTCGCTCGTAGGCCTCGCTGATGCCTGCTGCGGTGCGGGCCGTGAGCTCGACGAGGGCCGGCAGCTCCGGTCCGACGATCCCCTGCACTTCGACGTGAACGCCCAGCTCGGTGATGTGCACGAGCGCTGCGCGCTTGCGCAGCTCCAGCAGGGTCTCTCGCACGGCGGGGTCGAGCACCACCTCGATGGTCTTGTCGGTGTCGTGCCCGTAGACGGCGTAGGCGCCTCCGAGCTCGGCGTCGTCGACCTCGAGCTGTGGCGCGAGCTTGCCGCGCATCTTCTCGAGCAGCTTGGTGTGGGAGGTCATGAGCAGGCCCGGCGGGCCGGCGCCTGGCAGCTCGGCGGTCACCCGCGTGAACAGGCTGAGGGGGGGCGGGATGCGCCCCCCGCCCACCGTGACCGACACCCGAACCCCCCGGAAGACGCCCTTCAACGCGGCGTCGTGGGGCTCGCGCCCTTCGTCCATGCGCAGCTTCTCGCGCTTGGCGAGCTCGCGCCACCACCGCAGCTTGTTGCGGCCGGCATTGCGAGACATCTGCATGAGGCCGATCAGGACGACGACGGCGGAGAGCAGGGCGATGGCAGCAGACAGGCTCACGTCATGGGCTCCCGGTCCCGGGCATTGTAGGGCGAGGGCGGCGGCTGTGCACGCTCAGCCCGCATCTGCGCAGCAGCGGAAGCCGTCGTCCATGTTCTTGAACGTGACCGCGTGGCCATGGCGACTCATGCAGTCCTGCCCGTAGAACGTCTCGTTCCACATGGTACCGCCCCGCAGCACCCGCCAGGTGGCGGGGTCGGGCGTGGCCGACCGGTTGAACGGCTCTGGAGGGCCGGCGTAGCCGTCAGCGGTCCACTCGGAGAGGTTGCCGTTGAGGTCGTAGACGCCCTCTTCGGTGCGGCAGCCCGGGTGTGCACCCGAGGCGGCCACCGGGGGACCGCCCCGCCCGGGGCCGGTCCCCGCGATCGGGGTGTTGCAGCGCGCGGGATCTCGCGCGTCGCCGTAGCTGTAGGCACGCCCGGAGGGGCCTCGGCAGGCCCGCTCCCACTCGTCTTCGCGGCACAGCCGCTTGCCCGCGGCCGCGCACAGGGCGGCGGCTTCGGTCCAGTCCACCTGCCCCCGGGGCTTCTGCCCGGCGACGTTGGGGTACTCGTACTGGTCGATACAGTAGGCGGGCATCGTGGGGGTCTGTAGGGGGCGTTGCCAGGCCCGCTTGGGCTGGGGGATGCCCAACACGGCCGGGCCCGCCGGGATCAACACCGCGCCCGCTGGGCAGGTGGGCGTGCGGTCGCAGGCCGCCAGGACGACACACAGCGTCGCCCCGCGAGCCGCCCGGGTCACCACGCCAGGTTCAGCGCGACTTCGACCGTGCCGCCGCGAACCCGGTCGAGCTGCGCGTCGCGGAGCCGATCGGCGACACAGGCCCCCTTGCTGCCCCCAGACGAGGCGGTCGCCGACCGCACCGCTCCGTCGGCCTCGACCCGCAGCTCCACCTGGATCCTCTCACCGTCCGGCACCGCGCAGGAGCGCTGCAGCGCGTCCTTCTGCCGGTGGACGCTGAGCGCGATCGCCTTCCAGTCGGCCCGATCCTCTGCGTCGCCGCCGGTCTTGTCGATCCGGCGGGGCGCGTCGTCGCCGCCCGTGAGGCGGTCTTGGATGGACTGGATCATCTCGGGGCGCTCTGCGACGTACCCGCCTGCCCCCACCCCACCAATGACAAAGATCACCCCCAAGAGCAGCGCAGCCACGACCCAACCGCCGGAGCCCCCGCTCGACTCTGCGCCAGGGGCGGGCGCGGAGTGTTCGGCCACGGTGTCTTCTGGGGGCGCGATGGTGGCCTGGGTGCCCTCGGCGGGGCCGCCGCCTGTGGGCACGCCCGAGCCCACGCGCGAGGGCCTGGTTGACGGCGGCCCCGCCGAGGGCACCCAGGCCACCATCGCGCCCCCAGAAGACACCGTGGCC
>JBDQIL010000847.1:0-2996 GCA_040264415.1 Myxococcota bacterium | reverse complement strand
GCGGGCGTCGGCGTTGCGGCCCGCAGCGCGCAGGGCGCCCGCGAGATGCAGCTGCGCCTCGGCGGCGGCGCGCACCTCGCCATGGGCCTCGAGCCGGGCGACGCCCGTGCGCAGCCGCTCGATGGCCTCGACGCCGCGCCCCAGCGTGACCATGGGCTCGCCAGCGAGGCCCCAGGCCAGCACCTCGAAGCGCAGCAGCCCGTGGTCGCGGGCCACGTCGATGGTGCGCAGCACCGCGTGCCAGGCCACCACCGGGTCGATGACCTGAAGCAGGCGGGCGCGCAGCAAGCGCCCCCGGCAGGCGGTCTCGGCGTCGGGGCGGCTGGCCAAAGCGTCATGGAGCTCGGCCAGGGCGCCCTCGAGGTCGAGGCGCCACGCCCGCGCCATCGCCAACGTGACGCCAAAGTCGGCGCGGTCGGGGGCGGCGGCCCGGGGCAGCAGGGGCCGCAGGCGATCGAGGTCTTGCAGGGCCTCGGCGCGGGTCGGGCCCACCCGGCGCACCCGCGCGCAGGCGGCCCGCAGCGTGTCCGAAGGGGAGAGCCGCTGGCCCGCGATGGCCGCGTCGACCTGCTGCGCGCCGTCGTCGTCGCCGCCTCGCCAGCGCGCGTCGGCCAACACCAGCGCGGCGTGCACCCACGCCGCGCCCCCGCGGGCTTCGGTGGCCTCGGCCGCGCCGATCACGCGCCCCGCCAAGGCGCACACCTTGGGCACGGGGCGGGTCTGGTGCAGGCCGCGGAGCGCGCGGTCGAGGGGCGAGAGCGCCCGCGCCGGATCACCGGCTTCGAGGCGGTGGCGGCCCACGCGGGCGTGAACGTCGGGGGAGTCACCCTCGGTCACCCACGACTCCGCCAGCGCGCGGTGGAGATCCACCCGCGCCGGATCCCCCGCCTGGAGCTGGTCGAGCACCACGCCCTGCAGCTCTGGGGGGTTGAACACGGGCTGGCCGTGCTCGAGGTCGACCAGCCGATCGAGCACGAGGCGGTCGGTGCCCTCGCCCACGATGCGGTCGAGCACGCGGAGCGGCGTCCCCGGGCCCGACAGCGCCAGGGCCCGCATCGCCGCGAGCGTGACGGCGTGACCGGCCACGCCCGCGTAGCGGGCCTGCGCGAAGGCCCGCTGGTCGGCGGGCAGCCCCGCGGCCGCGTCGGCCAGGGCCCAAGCGCGCCCCCCGTCGGTGGGCTCGTCCCGCTCCACCAGCTGCCCCGACCCGATCCACCAGGTCATCAGCTCGTGGATGTGCCGGGGGATGCCGCGTCCATGGCGCGCCACCTGCGCCGACAGGGCGGGCACCAGGGGCAGGTGGGCGGCCACCAGCTCGGAGGAGGCCTGCGGCGGGAGCGGCTCGACCGGGATGGTGCGCACCGCCTTGTGGTGCAGCGCGCGCAGCTCGAGCAGCGAGGCGCTCAGATGGTCCGACCGGGTGCTGACGATGACCAGCAGGGGGGCCGAGCGCGCCATGAGCTGATCGATGATGGGCCAAACGTCTTCGTTCTCGCCGGCGAGGTGGGCGTCTTCGACCCGCAGCCACGACAGCCCCCGCCAAGCCCGTCGCTCGAGGTGCTCGACCAGCATGCCGCGCAGGGCGGACCGGTTGAGGGTGGGGGCGTCGCCCCGGCTGGGGTCGATCCAGCGGGCGAGGGCCTGGGCGTCGGGCAGGCAGTCGGACAGCCGCACCGCGCGGTCGCGGGCCAAGGCCGAGCCGATCTCCTGGATGTAGTGGTCGCGCTTGGAGCCCGGCGGCATGACCCGCCGCCACGCGCCCCGCAGGCCCATCTGCGGGCCGTCGGCCACGGCGTACTCCATCGGCACGCCCTCACCGAGCCCCTGCTCTTCGAGCGTGCGCAGGAATTCGTCGACCAGCCGCGAGCGCCCCACGCCGCGCGGGCCGGTGATCTCGAGCAGCACCGGGCGCCGGTTGCGGATCGCCGTGCGGGCGGCGCGCCACATCAGCTCGAACTCGCGCTCCCGGCCCACCAGCCGGATCTCCCGGTGCGGCAGCAGGCCCGGGGCCTGGGGGACCCGGCGCTGGGGCGTCGGCCGCTCGAGCACCTCGGGGGCCACCCGCGCGGCCGGACGAAACCAGGTGGGCACGCCCCGGGCGGGCGCGACGGGGGGACGGCCCGCCGGGTTGTCGGCGTCCGCCGCGGGAGCCGGCGGCGGCGCCGCGGCCGGCGCGACCTCGGCGGGCGCCACGGAGTCAGGCAGACTCTCGAGCGCCCGGATGACGTCGGCGGCCAGGTCGAAGCGGCCGCGGTGGTCGTACTGCAGCATGGGCAAGATGACGTCGGCCACGCGCGTCGGCACCCGAAGCCCCGGGCGGATGGGCACCGTGGTGGGCGGCCGCATGCGCTGCTGCATGCCCTCGGCCGGATCGCGAGCCGGGTACGGCAGCCGCCCGGAGAGCAGGCGGTAGAAGACCGCACCCACCGCGAAGAGGTCGGTGGCCGGACACCACAGGTGGTGCTGGCCGGTGAGCCGCTCCGGCGCCATGTAGCTGACGGTCCCCACCACCGACTTGTCGTCGTCGTCTTCGCCCGTGAAGGCGCGGGCCACGCCCAGGTCGGCCAGCCAGACCTGGCGGGGGCCGGCGCCCACCCGGTGCAGGAGCAGATTCGACAGCTTCACGTCGAGGTGGAGGATGCCCCGGGCGTGCAGCGCCGCGAGGGCCTGGAGCAGCTGGATCATCAGCCGCCGCAGCTCGGACCACGGCGGCGGCGACGCCGCCAGATCGAGCATCGAGCCGTCCGATGCCAGCGCGAAGGCCAGGTACGACTTGCCGTCGGGCGTTCGCCCCACGTCGTGCAGCCCGATGACGTTGGGGTGCACCACCCGGCTCGACAGCACGGCCTCGCGCTCGAGCCGCGCGTGAAAGCGCCGCCCCTCGCTCTTGAGCACCTTCAAGGCCACCAGCAGCCCCAGCGCCTCGTCTTGAACCCGCCACACCGCGCTCGCGCCGCCGGTGCCCAGCAGGGCGTCTTCGGGGGCGGGCCACAGGG
>JBDQIL010000846.1:0-2999 GCA_040264415.1 Myxococcota bacterium | reverse complement strand
GTGTTCTTGGGGCGGACCACGCAGCTGGGGCACGGCCTGCGCATCGTGGATTGGCGAAACGCGCCCATCAGCCGGCTGTTCTACCAGTACCGCGAGGGCGACGAGTACGAAGAGGAGATGGGCGGCCGCACGCGCGAGGGGGTCATCGAGGCCCGCCGCACCGTCCACATCCAGAGCGGCGAGCTGATGCGGGTGGGCAACGACGACACCAGCTGGATCCGCCAACGCGATGGCGACTGGCGCGTCGTCAGTCGTCAGGGGCAGCGGCTGGCCGGCGGCGAGGGCGCGAGCCTGCGGCAGGGCCAGTCGGGGGCCGCTCGCCTGGGCTCGGGCACTGCCCACCGCGCCGACAAGCACCTGCCCGACATCGCGGCCCTCATCGATCCCGAGCAGTTCGACCTCATCACGCGCCCCACCTCGGGCGCGGTGGTGCTGCGCGGCAGCGCGGGGTCGGGCAAGACCACCGTGGCCCTCCACCGGATCGCCTACCTGGCCTTCGAGATGGGCGCGCGCTTCACCCCGAGCCGGGTGCTGGTCATCGTCTGGGGCCGCGCGATGCGCGACTACGTGCAGCATGTGCTGCCGGCCCTGGGGGTCGAGGGGGTGCAGGTCTCGACCTGGAGCGCGTGGGCCCGGCGCCTCGTGCGCCAGCACTTCCCCACCCTGCCCCGCGATCAGGCCGACGACACCCCCGAGCCCGTCACGCGCTTGAAGCTGCACCCGGCCGTGCCCGAGCTGCTGGCTCGCCATGTGCGACAGACGCCCGGCGCGGCGACCCCAGAACAGGCGGTCGAAGACCTCATGCACGTGCTCACCGACCGCGCCGCCCTGGGCCGCGCGGTGGGTGCCGACTTCACCGCCGCTCAGCTCGACCGCGCCGTGCATTGGACCACCGAGCAGTCCGCAGACATGAGTCGCTGGCTCGACGGCGACGACCGGATCGATCTGCGACTCGACAGCGAAGACGACGCCCTGCTGCTGCGGGCCTGGCAGCTGCGCTGCGGCCCCCTCAAGCGCAAGGGCAGCCGCGACCTGCGGTACGTGCACGTGGTGCTCGACGAGGTGCAGGACTTCTCGCCGGTCGAGGTGCAGGTGCTGTTGGGCACCTGCGACGCCCGCAAGTCGATCACGCTGGCCGGCGACGTGCGCCAGCACATCTCCGAGACAGCGGGCTTCTTGTCTTGGCAGGAGTTCTTGCAGCGCATCGGGATCGAGGCCACCGCGCTCTCGACCCTCGAGGTGAGCTACCGCTCCACCCACCCCATCACGCGCTTCGCCTTGCAGGTGCTCGACGACGACGACGAGCCCGCCCCTCGCACCACCCGAGACGGTCCGCCGGTCGAGCTGTTCCGCTTCGGCGATCACGGCGCGTGCGTGGCCTTCTTGGCTGAGGAGCTCGAGCGCTTGCAGCGCAGCGAGCCCAACGCGAACGTGGCGCTGTTGGCCCCGTCGGACGAGCTGGCCGAGATCTACGCCAACGGGCTGCGGCGCTCCGAGCTCAACGATGTGCGGCTGGTCCGAGACCAGCGCTTCGCCTTCGCGCCGGGGATCGACGTGGTCGAGGCCACCCAGGTCAAGGGCCTCGAGTTCGACTACGTGCTCATCATCGAGTGCAGCGCGCGCTACTGGCCCGACACCCCGCACTTCCGTCGCCTGCTGCACGTGGCCGCCACCCGGGCCGTGCACCAGCTCTGGTTGACCAGCGTGGGCAGCCCGTCGCCCGTCCTGCCCGATCTGGGCGGCTGATCCCCCGGAGGACCCGATGACCGCTCCCGCCGATGTCGTGCACGCCCGCCTGCAAGGCGCCGCCCTCGACGCCTTGGTCGTGCTGGTGGTGGACCACCTGATGGCCCAACCCGTCGCGTCGCTCGTGCAGCCCGACCAGGCCGCGGCCCAGGTGGTGCGGGCCCTCGACGGCGCCACCCGCGGTGACGAGGCCGAGGCCTGGCTGCGCGCCCGCATCACCGACCTGCGGGGGCAGGTGCCCGACGGCAAGCTGGGAGACCGCGTGCCCGACGAGGTCGCCGCGCCCCTGCGCGACGTGCTCGCGCGGCCCTTCCAGCCCGACCGCGAGCTGGTGGGGCGCCTGATGGACCACGCGGCGATGCGCGGCCTCATCAAAGACGTGATGCGCAGCTCGCTCACCGGCTTCGTGGACAAGGTCAAGACCCTGCAGCAGGCGGTGCCCCAGTCGGTCAAGCAGCGCAGCGGGCCCAGCCTGGGCCGCCTCAAGGCCCTGTCGCAGGGCGTGCGCGCGGTCTCCGAGGGCGTGGTGTCGCAGGTGGGGCGTGAATTCGAGCAGCGCATGTCGAGCAAGGTGGGCGAGTTCGTCGACGAGGCGCTGGCCCAGAGCATGGCTCAGGTGGCCGACCACGTCTGCGATCCCCGCAACGCCGCCAAGTGGGGGGCCTACCGGGCCTACCTGCTCGACACCACCCTCGACCTCGACAACCGCCAGCTGGTCGCCGAGGTCGACAAGCTCGACCCCGACCACCTGGTCGCCGTGGGGGCCGCCATGGGGCGCGCGCTCGCCCGCCGAGAGGGCTTCCAGGGCGAGGTGGCGGCGGCCATCCGGGCCGCGCTCGACGCGGCGGGCGAGCGGTCGCTGCGCGACTTCCTCGCGGAGACCGGACTCGACGCCGACGAGGCGGCCTGGCGCGCCGAGCTCGAGGCGCAGATCGCAGCGCAGGCCCGCGTGGTGGTCGCCACGCCAGCCTTCCGGGCCTGGCTCGACGCGCTGCTGGCCGACGATGCCCCGGCGTAGGCTCGACCCGCTCGCGCTGTGGGTGGGTGCGCGCCTGGCGGTGCCGGCGCTGGCCGTGCTGCTGTTGCCCAACCTCTTGGGCGACCGGGCCGCGCGGGCCCTCCGCCACCTGCCCTACCCCCACGGCACCGTGAAGTGGGCGCTGGAGAGCTCGCAGGGGCTGCTCCTCCGCCAGCAGGAGCTGCCCTTCTTCGTGGCGGGGGCGGCGGCCCTCGCGGTGGGCCTCACGCTGCTG
>JBDQIL010000845.1:0-2999 GCA_040264415.1 Myxococcota bacterium | reverse complement strand
TCCTACAACGTCTGCGGGGCCGCCGGCCTGCCATCGGTCGGGTCGAGCAGGCGGTTGAGGCCATCGAGCAGCGCCGCGGCGTCAAAGCCGTATGCGTCGGCGACTTCGGAGAGGGTCTCGTCGAAGCGGACCGCGCAGCCATCGCAGTCGGGGAGGTGGCGGGCGGCGAAGGCGGCGCGGGCGCCGGGATGTCGGCGCCAGGCCTCGTCGACCGTCATGTCGAGGGAGAAGGGCCCGTCGCGGCGATCGAGGGCCCGGCCGAGCCGCTCGCTCCGTGCCTCGAGCGCCGACAGACGAGCGCCAGCTCGGGTCGCGGATCGCTCCGCCTGCTCCAGGGCGTCGTCAGTCACCGCCTGGAGGTCCGCACGGGCGTCCATCGCGGCGACGACCTGGCGCCGTAGCCAAGCGCGCAGGCGGTCGGATCCGGGGACGTGGGGGCGCATGCGAGCACCTACCTCGCCACGCGTCCCGCGTCGGGGCGTTGACACCACGGGGTGCCGCGAATACACCTGCGGAGCGCTCGGGTTGACCGAGCTGTTCTTTGACCGGGCCGAGATGGATCAATCCCCCGATCCGGACGCCACCCTCCTCCACGCACCCTTCATGGGCGCCGCCCTCCGCCTCGCGGAGCAGGCCGTCGCACTTGGCGAGGTCCCCGTGGGCGCGGTGGTCGTCCGAGACCAGCAGATCATTGCGGCGGCACACAACCGCCGCGAGCTGGACGCCGACCCCACCGCTCATGCAGAGCTCCTGGCCATGCGCCAGGCCGCTCATCGCCTGGGCGACTGGAGGCTGGAGGGCTGCACCGTGTACGTCACGTTGGAGCCCTGTCCCATGTGCGCAGGCGCCATGGTGCTGTCCCGCATCGAGCAGTGTGTGTATGGGTGCGCCGACCCCAAAGGCGGCTACCTGGGCACGCTCGCCGATCTGTCGCAGCAACCGGGCCTCAACCACCGCTTCGATGTGGTGGCGGGCGTCCGAGCCGACGAAGCGTCGAGCCAGCTGCGGTCGTTCTTTCGCGCGTTGCGTGCCCGACGGGCCGCCAAGCGCGAGAAGAAGGGTTGATCCTCCCCATGTGTCTTGCAACACGTGGGGTCGGACCAGGCGCTGGCGCAGGCCGGCGGGAGGAGATCTATCGCGGAGAGGTGGCCGAGTGGTCGAAGGCGGTAGACTCGAAATCTATTGAGCGCTCACGCGTTCCGCGGGTTCGAATCCCGCCCTCTCCGCCCTCCCCCCGCTGGCCTCGCGCGCCTGTTCGTTGGCCCAGCAGCCGGTTACCCCCAACTGGCTGTGCTGCCCGTCTTGTTTGTGGAGAGGTGACCGAGTGGCCGAAGGTGCACGACTGGAAATCGTGTGTGCGTTCACGCGTACCGAGGGTTCGAATCCCTCCCTCTCCGCCATTTTCGTCGTCTGTCCGGCCACCTGGTGATCCAGTTGGCCGGCAGCGGCGGGGGCGGCTCGATCGATGGGGGGGCGATGGTGATGGTCGGGTCCTGGTGACTGCGGATCCGTGAATCCCGCCAGGTCCGGAAGGAAGCAACGGTGTCGGTCCCCGCGGGGCATCAGGGTGCCCGGCCATCACCACCGCCCCACCATCGCGAGGCACGCCATGAGCTACGTCGCCATCGCCCGCAAGTGGCGACCGACCACATTCGACGACATTGCCGGCCAGCAGCACGTCACCCGAACGCTCTGCAACGCCATCCGGCTCGGCCGCATCCACCACGCGTTCCTGTTCACGGGCGCCAGGGGGGTGGGCAAGACCTCGGCAGCGCGCGTGCTCGCGCGGGCCTTGAACTGCGTCGAGGGGCCGACCCCCAGCCCCTGCGGGGCCTGCCCGTCGTGCACCGAGATCCTGAGCGGCGGGAGCCCCGACGTCATCGAGATCGACGGCGCGAGCAACAACTCGGTCGAAGACATCCGCGAGCTGCGCGAGAGCGTGCGCTACCTGCCCCAGCGCGGCCGGCGCAAGGTCTACATCGTGGACGAGGTCCACATGCTGTCGCGTGGCGCGTTCAACGCGCTGCTGAAGACCCTCGAAGAGCCACCCGAGCATGTCGTCTTCATCTTCGCGACCACAGAGCCCCAGAAGATCCCCGACACCATCTTGAGCCGGGTGCAGCGCTTCGACTTCAAGCGCATCCCGGCGACCGTGGTGGTGGAGACCCTGCAGCGCGTCTGCGCTGGAGAGGGGATCGCCATCCCCGATGGCGGCCTGCGTCTCATCGCGCGGGCCGGCGAGGGCTCGATGCGCGACAGCCAGAGCCTGCTGGATCGCGTCATCAGCTTTGGCGGTGAAGAGATCACCACCGAGCAGGTGGCCGAGGTCCTCGGCCTCGTCGACCGCGAGCTGCTCTACACCATGTTGGGTGGGATGCTGCAGGGCGAGGCTGATCGCTGCCTCGACGCCATCGACCGGGTCTACAGCTACGGCTTCGACCTGTCCGAGTTCACCGCGGAGATGCTCGAGCTGCTGCGCAACGCGACCTTGGTGGGGCTCTCACCATCGTCGCGGCGCTACCTCGACGTCCCGGACGAGGAGCGCAGCCGCCTGGAGAGCCTCGCGGAGTCGGTCTCGACCGACGTCTTCGTTCGCTCCTTCCAGGTGATGCTCGAGGTTCACGAGCAGGTCGCGCGGGCGCCGCGCCCCCGGCTGGTGCTCGAGATGGCGGTGGCCCGGCTGGTGAGCATCCGGCCTGCCCGCCCCGTTGACCAGATCGTTCAGCGGCTGGGCGACATCGAGCGCCGCCTTCGTCACGGCGGCGTGACCGCGCGCCCGCGGTCGGGCGGCGGGGGCTCGAGCTCCCGCGGATCGAGCGACGACGACTCGGAACCCCGACCGGCCCCGCGTCGCCGCGACCCGGCGCCAGGCCGGCAGCCGCCCCGTTCCGCCACAGCCTCGCCGACCGCAGCCCCTGTCCAGGCGACGGGGCCGCAGCGCCTGTCAGGCCGCCCGCGGCCAAGGCGCCTTCGCCCAAGCCGCCTGCGGCCGAGGCGCC
>JBDQIL010000844.1:0-2999 GCA_040264415.1 Myxococcota bacterium | reverse complement strand
CGGCAGCCCGCGGGGGGGACGCGTCGCGCGCACGTCGTCGGGTGCCGGGCTCCGCCGATCGCAGGATAGGGGGGGCCTCCGTCTCGCTCCCCAACCCCGACAACCCGACGACACCATGCCCCCAGCCGTAATTCTCGTCCCCCTGATGCTCATCCTGTCGAGCACGATGATGGCCGTCGCCTGGATCGGCCACCTGAAGTACGAAGACACCTGGTCGTTCGCCACGGCGCTGGCGGTGAGCTGGCTCATCGTGCTGCCCGAGTACATCTTGAACGTCTCCGCCACCCGCATGGGCGTGGGCGTCTACTCCGCGGCCCAGATGGCCTCGTTCAACATGGCCTCGGGCGTGGTGTGCGTGGCGGTGGTGTCGCGCTTCTTCCTCGGCGAGCCCTGGAGCATGCGGCAGTTCGTGGGCTTCGCGTTGATGGCGGTGTCGATCATGCTCATCGTGGGGGGGCCGGCCGGCGAGGGCTGAGCCGCCGCTCGGCCCAGCCGCCCCCATCGCGCCCGGCTACGCTGGAGGCCCCGGAGGTCCCCGCATGCGCTTCGTGCCCGCCCTGTTGCTGCTCGCTGCGACGGCGTGCGCGAGCGACCCCGCTCCGAGCGCGTCCGACTCGGGCGCCGCCCTCGATGACTCGGTCGACCCCCTGTCGTGGCCGGCCGCCGAGCCCGGCCCGTACCAGCTGGGCTACCTGCTGACTGAGGCCACCTACACCACCGCCCTGGGCGAGCCCCACACGGTGCCGGTGCACGTCTGGTACCCCACCCAAGACACCACCGGCGCCGCCGTGCGCTACGAGGCCCTCTTCGCCCACGAGGCGGCCCTGGGTGGCGCCGCGCCCGCCCCCCCGGTGCATGACGGCGGCTACCCGGTGATGGTGCAATCTCACGGGCACTTCGGTGTGGCTGGTGCGGTGGCCTACTGGGCGGATCGGCTGGTGTCGCAGGGGTGGGTGGTCATCGCGCCTGACCATGTCGGGAACACGTTCCAGGCCGGGTTCCCCGACTTCTCCGAGCCCTCGCCGACCGTGCACTACATCGAGCGCCCCGGCGACGTCTCCGCGGCCCTCGACCACGTCGCGACCGCCGACTTGCTGGCCGGGCCCCTGCAGACCGACGCGGTGGCGCTCTCGGGCCACAGCCGTGGCGCCTACACGGTGTGGGCCGCCGCGGGCGCCCGCTTCGATCCCGAATTCCTGGCAGCGGCCTGCGCGGGCGAGAACGGCGCCTTCCCCACGGGCGCCTGCACCGCCGACGAGCAGGCGGCCTTCGCGTCGGGTGCGCTCGCCGATCCCCGCTTTCAGGCCTCGCTGGTGCTCGACGGCGGCATCCGAGACCTGTTCGGTGAGACCGGCCACGCCGCGGCCCACACGCCCTTCCTGACGCTGCGAAAGTCAGCGTCAGACCCAGACGCGCAGGCCGAGTTCGACCGCATGGACCCCCTCGACTACACCTGGGTATCGGTCGAGGGCGCCTGCCACGAGACCTTCAACCTCGGGGTCGAGGCGTCCACGCTGCAGCCGTGCGACACCTTCGAGGTGGAGCGGGGCTGGCACCTCACCGCGACCTACGCCGCTGCCTTCTTCCGCCACCACCTGTTGGGGGATGATGCTGCAGAGACGGTGGGCGTGTTGGATGGGTCGATCGCGGTGGACGCCGCCGCCACGCTGCGGTCGCGGTAGGCTGTCGCTGTGAACGGCCTGCGCCGCGGGTCGAGGCCCGACGTCCATCCCCAACCCGGCCGCGCCCCCGACTCGGATGTGTCCATGATCCCGACCACGCACCACGGCCGCTTCGTCGGCCCAAACCGGCTCTGGTTTCGGCCCGGGACGCCCGCCCATGTCTCCGACGGCACGCTCGAGGTCTCCGCCGACCGCCTCTCGATTCGGTGGGCCCACGACGGCGCGCCGAAGCAGGGGGCCCTCACGCTGAGCGGTCCGCCGCCATCGTGCCGCGGTGACTTCACCGACAGCTTCCACGCCGCGGATGGCCTGGTGCTGCACGGCCACGTCCAGGGCTCCACCGTGCGGCTGTTTGGCACCTACCCGGCCGGAGACGGCTCGCTGGACTGGGGCTGGCGGATCGTCGTGGACTGGAGCGACCCCGACCACCTCGGCCTGCGGATGTTCAACCTGCTGCCCGACGGCACCGAGGCCTTGGCGGTCGATTTGCGCGGCGCGCGACCGGCCTGATCGAGGGGCGGATGGCGGGGTCGGGTCGCCGCCCGCAGGGGGTCACTCGACGTAGCCGAGCGCCTCGAGCGCCTCCTGCACGTCGGCGTCCTCTTCGGCCAGCTCGGTGTCACCGGCGTCGGTGGCGGCGGCGGCCTGCTCGGGGAGGCCGACGAGGTCGAGCAGGGTGGGCAGCACGTTGACGTTCATCGAGAGCTGGTCGACCGTGTGGGGGTCGAGGCTCGGGTGGTGGACCACCCAGGGCACCTCCACCGTGGACCGGTAGACGAAGTCGCCGTGGCCGGACCCGTGGTGGCGGGGGAGGCGCATGCCCTCGCCGTGATCGGCCGTGAGCACGACCATCAGGTTGGCGTTGCGCCGCCGCATGGGCCGAACCAGCCGGGCCACCTGCCGATCGACGCCGCGCAGGGCCGCGTCGTAGGACCGGGCTGGTCGGCGGGCACCCGGTCGAGCGACGCCAGCATATCGTCTACGATCTCGCCGCCGGACGGGATGTTCGGGTCTTGTCGGTAGCCGCGATCCGGCTCGCTGTAGTGGTCGAAGCCTTGCGCGTAGCCGAAGCGGGACTTCAGGTTGGGGTTCGCCACTGCGCCGATCGTCGCGTCGCCGGCCGCCTTCATGTGTTCGGCCAGCAGCGTGACGTCCTCGCGCACCACCTCGCGGTAGCCGTCGGCGCGGCCGGGGTTGTCGAGGTGCAGCTCGCGCGGGAAGCGCCCGGTGTAGAGCGCGCCCATGCCGGGCTTGGTCCAGGGGGCCTGGCTGATGTGCTGGTCGAAGGTGACCCCCTGGGCCGACATGGTGTCGAGG
>JBDQIL010000843.1:0-3003 GCA_040264415.1 Myxococcota bacterium | reverse complement strand
GCAAGACGGTCATCGTCATCGCGCACCGTCTGAGCACGGTCCAGACCGCCGACCGCATCGCGGTCATGCATCAAGGGCGCGTGGTGGAGCAGGGCACCCACGCAGAGCTCATCGCCGCCGATGGGCACTACGCGGGGCTGGTGCGCGCGGGCCAGGGCGTCGTCTCGGACGAGTCGGCGGCGGGCTGAGGGCGGCAATGCTGCGGCGCGTCGGCCTGCGCGCTATCCTGCGACTGGAGGTGACCGTGGCCCAATCGGCTCGCACAACGCTGCTGCTCTGGTCTGCCCTGGCAGCCGGCTGCAGCATCTTCGACAACGGCAACGCCAAGGGCCCCGAGCCCGTGGGGGGCGCCGACGGGGCGGACGGCACCGACGGGACCAGCAGCGCCGACGGCGTCGATGGCGCTGACGGCGCCGACGGCGCCGACGGCGCCGATGGCGCCGACGGCACCACCGACGGGGCCGACGGCACCGACGGCACCGACCCCTTCGACTGCGCCGAGCAGCTCACCCCGTCCCCCACCCTCGACGGATGCGTGACCGACGAGCTCGCGTGCGGCTCCTTCGTGCGAGACACGACCCAGGGCGGCACCTACAACCTCGACGGGGAGGGGTACCGGGAGTGGTTCTGCACCACCTCGGGTGACTCCGACTTCGTCGGCCAGGAGCGCATCTACGCCTTCACCCACCCGGGCGACGTCGACGTGACCATCGAGCTGAACAGCCCGTGCGAAGACCTCGAGCTCTTCGTCATCGAGTGGGCGGCCTGGGACTCCGACGGCACCTGTCCCACGAACGACGCCCTCATCTCGAACTGCGAGCACGACGGCCCCGACGACGGGGGCAGCGTGTTCCTGCCCGGCCTCGGCCGGTCCTACGACTACCTGATCGCGGTGGAGGGCGCAGATCCCACCGACAGCATCTTCGAGCTCACCGTGGCGTGCCCATGAGGGCGGTCACCACGCTCGCGCTCGGGTTGGGCGTCGCGCTGACGGCGGGCTGCTTCGAGACGGCCGACAAGTCCTCGGACAGCGGGAGCGGCTCGGGTGGCTCAGGGTCGGGCGGCGGCTCAGGGTCGGGCAGCGGCTCGGGTGGCTCGGGTGGCTCGGGCGGCTCGGGCGGCGACATCGACTGTGACGCCGACTACGACACCCCCGACCCCGATGGCTCTTGCGTCACCCAGACCCTGTCCTGCGGCGACTCGGTGGTGTTCAACATGACGGGCGCGGGCTCCAACCGTCTCGACGGCGAGGACTACAGCAGCGGCGCCTGGGCCTGCTGGCCGGCCGACTTCGGCACCTACGAGGGCGGCGAGCGCTTCTTCCGCTTCGACCACCCCGCCACCTCCGGCGTCGCAGCAGATGCCACCATCACGCTCGACAGCCCGTGCGCCGATCTCGACCTGTTCGCCTTCTTCTGGGAGAGCAACAGCTGCCCCAGCGGCGGCGCCAGCCCCTACGAGTGCGAGGCGGCGGTGGGCTCGGGCGGCGGCGACGTCTACATCTGGAACAACGAGCCGCGCAGCTACCTGATCGGCGTCGAGGGGCCGACGGGCGCGCAGGGCCCCTTCCGGCTCACCATCGACTGCAACCAGTAGCCGAGCGCCGGCTGGCGCTCAGCGGCCCACCAGGGAGCGCACCACCACGCTCGCGCAGGCCATGCCGAAGGCGGCCGTGACGAAGCCCGCGGTGCCCCAGATCACGTTTCGATCGTCGCAGGTGTGGTGGTCGTTCTCGCCGTTCGGGCAGACGCAGCGAAAGCCGTGCCCGCCGTCATAGGTGAGCTCGGCGGGGGCCGCGAGCGGCTCGGTGGAGAAGACCGCGGGGATGCCGAACGCGCCCTTGCGTGGGAAGGCGTGCTTCTGACGGAGGATCTTGCGCACGGCGCCCGCGAGCGGGTCGATGCGGGTCTCGGCGAGGTCGGCCACCTGGATGGCGGTGGGGTCGAGGCGGCCGCTCGCGCCCGTGCTGCAGACGATGGGCAGCCCGCGCCGGCGGCACTCGGCGAGCAGGTGCGTCTTGGCGGTCACGTTGTCGATGGCGTCGACCACGAAGTCGATGTCGCCGCCCAGCATGCGGTCGGCCAGCCGCGCCTCGTAGAACAAGGGGATGGCCTTGATCTCGGCGCGGGGGTTGATGAGCCGCAGGCGCTCGGCGAGCACCGACGCCTTGGGCTTGCCCACGTTGCCGCGCAGGGCTTGCACCTGCCGGTTGGTGTTGGTGACGCAGACCAGATCGAAGTCGATGAGGGTCAGACGGCCGACGCCGCTGCGGCACAGCGCCTCGGCCGCGTGGGAGCCCACGCCCCCCAGCCCGATGACCACCACGTGCGCGCCCAGCAGGCGGCCCATGCCGGTGTCGCCGACCAGCCGCCCGATGCGGTCGAAGCGCCGGTGGAGGCGGTAGTCGTCGTCGATGGGAGGGGCGTCGTCGGTGGGCGCGCCGTCTTCTGCCCGATGGGTCATGGGTGCCTCCGCGCGCCCGGGCTCAGGTCGAACAGGCGCGTCGCGTTGGCGCCGGTGTAACGCGCCACCTCGGCGGGCTGCTCGCCGCGAGCGGCGGCGAGGGCCGCCACCACCCGGGCCAGGTCGGCGGGCGTGGCCGCTTGGTCGGGGCTGTCGGTCTCCACCAGGAGCCGATCGGTCGGCATCGCCCGCACGGCGTCGGGGAGCCGGCCCGCTGTCGCACGCAGCAGATGCGGGCCGACGCTGATGTGCAGGCCCAGCCGGACGTAGCGCCGGGCCAGCTCGGCGGCGCCGGTGAAGCCGTGTACGACCCCGCCGGCCGCGGGGATCCCGTCGGCATCGAGGTGCGCCAGGGCCGCGCCGTGGGCTCGCACGATGTGCAGCACGACTGGCAGGTCGCGCTCCCGGGCCAGCTGGAGTTGTGCGCGGAACGCCGCCGCCTGGGCTGCTCGGTCGGGGGCGGTCTGGGCGCGGGCGTGGTCGAGGCCGAGCTCGCCCAGCCCCACCGGGCGCGGCGCCGCGGGGTCGTCGAAGAGGGCT
>JBDQIL010000842.1:0-3003 GCA_040264415.1 Myxococcota bacterium | reverse complement strand
GTCCAGAAGCTCATCGACGGCGCCACGCTGCGACTCACCGGCACCTGGGGCCAGGGCCGGGCCTGCCTCGAGCGGCTCGACGCCGCGCTCCCCCCACAGCACGCCCCCTTCGCCGCGCGGCAGGCGGCCCTCGAGCGCCGAACGGAGCGCGCCAGCCGGCTCTTCGTGCCCGTGGAGGCCCACCGCGTCGCCCTCGAACACGCCCCCGACGTGGGCTTTTTGGCCGAGCTCTACCCCGACCACGGCGCCTTCTCTCTGGCCCTCCCCGACGCGGTCGATCTGTCCCGGGCCTGGAACCGCTACCGCGACGGCGTGCCCTTCCCGGTGCTGGGCCACGTCTTGCGCCCCTTCTACGGGGTCTACGCCCCCAACCGAAGCGAGCACCTCGAGCTGTTCGCCACCTGGCTGGCCACCTCGGACGTGGCGCGCGGGTCGGCGGTCGATGTGGGCACCGGAACCGGCGTGCTGGCCCTCCTGTTGGCGCGCGCGGGCTTCGAGCAGGTGCACGCCACTGACCTCAACCCCAACGCCATCGAGAGCCTTCGGCGCGAGGTGCGGCGGCACCCGGCGAGCATCACCGGCGAGGTGGCCGACTTGCTGGGCGCCGCGCCCGCGCCGCTCGACCTGGTGGTCTTCAACCCGCCGTGGCTGCCCGGCCCCGTGCGCGGGCCGCTCGACCAGGCCCTGCACTACGAGCCGGAGCTGTTCCCCCGCTTCTTCGACGCCGCGCACGATCGACTGGCCGAGGGCGGCCGGGTGGTCGTCATCTTCTCGAACATCGGCGAGCTGGTGCGCCCCGACGCGCCCCACCCCATCCGACAAGAGCTCCAGCGCGGTCGCTTCCGCGAGGTCACGGTCGCCCGCCGGCGGATCCGCCCGATGGTGGAGGACGGGGCCCCCAAGCGGCGCACCAAGGAGCGGGTCGAGGTCTGGGAGCTCGCCCGCGCCTGAGGCGGCCTACGCCGCCGGCGTCAGCCCCTCGGCCAGCAGGTCGAAGACCACCCGGATGCGCCGGCTGGTGCGCAGCTCGCGGTGGCTGATGAGCCACACGGGCACGGGCAGCGCCGGCAGCGCATCGAGGGCGCGCACCACGCGCGGCTCGGCGTCGCCGATCTGCTCCATGATCACGCCCACGCCCAGCCCCCGACAGGTCATCTCCCAGTGCACGAGGTGGTTGGCGGTGACGATGGGGAAGTGGGCCGGGGTGAGCGAGAGGCCCAGCGCGGCGTAGCCCTGGATCATCTGGTCGCTGTCGTCGAAGGCGAAGAACTCGGCGCGGGCGAGGTCTTCCGGGCTGCGGGGGGAGCCGATGCGCTCGAGGTAGGCCGGCGTGGCGTACAGCCGCGCGGCGGCGTCGTAGAGCTTTCGCCCCACCAGCTCGTCGTCGCGCGGGCGAAAGCTGCGCACCGCGATGTCGGCCTCGCGGCGCCGCAGGTCGCTGGCCTGGTTCGACGCGACCACCTCGATCTCGATGCCCGGGTGCAGCGCCCGGATTCGAGACACCACCTTGGGGAGCAGGAAGGCCGCCACCACCTCGCTCGCCGCGATGCGCACCCGGCCGTCGAGGGCGGTGGACCGCCCCGCCGCCGTCAGCGAGAGCCGGCGCGCCCCCTCCCCCATCGCGCGGGCGTGCTCCACCAGGGCGGCGCCCACGTCGGTCAGGGAGAGGCCGCGGCCCACCCGCTCGAAGAGGGTCACGCCGAGCTGGACCTCGAGGGCCGCCACCTGCCGCCCCACCGTGGGCTGCGAGCAGCCCATGGCTCGACCAGCGGCCGTATACGACCCCAGCTCAGCGGTGGCGAGGAAGGCGCGCACCGCGCCCCAGTCGAGCTCTGCGTCCAGTTCATCCATGCATCCATGCATAGCATGAGTGCCAAACATCGCCATTTTCGGGTCATTGGTGAATGCATACAGGGTTCGGGCGGACGGAGAGCCCCTCCGCGTCATCCCCGGAGCCTCCATGTACGCCATCACCCAGTCCACCTACGGCACGCCCGACGTCCTCCACGCGGTCGAGGGCCCGGCCCCCGCGCTGCCCCCCCGCAGCGTGCGGATCGCGGTCGAGGCCAGCGCGGTCACCCAGGGCGACCGGCGCCTGCGCTCGGGCGACTTCCCCGGCATCACCTGGCTGCCCGGCCGGCTGGCGATGGGCCTCACGGGGCCGCGCCCCGCGCCCGGCACCTGCTTCGCCGGCCGCATCATCGAGGTGGGCCCCGAGGTCACCCGATGGGCTGTGGGAGACGCGGTCTTCGGCGGCGCCTCGGGCTGCTGGGCCGAGCAGCTGGTGCTGCCCGAGGACGGCCCGATGGCCCGCCTTCCGGAGGGCTGGACTCCAGCCGAGGCCGCCGACCTGGCCTACGGTGGCGGCGACCGACGGCCCCTTCGACGTGGTGATCGACACCATGGGCGCGTCGTCGTACGCCGCCTGCCGCGCGGCGCTCGCCCCCACCGGGCGCTTCGCCACGCTGATGGCGTCGGCGCGCTCGCTGGCCGACATGGCCTGGACCGCGGTGGTGGACCAGCAGCGCGCCGCCGTGAGCGTGGCCCTGCCGGACGCCGCCGACCTCGACGCTCTGCGCGAGCTGGCCGACGACGGCGCCCTGACGCCGGTGATCGACCGCGTCTTCCCAATCGACCAGGTTCGGGCGGCCCACGCCCACGTCGAGGCCGGAGACGTGCACGGCGCGGTGGTGGTCGAGGTGTCGGCGGCCCCGCTCCAGCTCGTCGCGCTCCGCACGGCCAGCTGAGCCCGGTCGGTTAGCCGGCCGCATGCAACCGCCCCTCGAAGACCGCGTGCGCGCAGCCACCGACCTGCTCGACGCCCTACGCGAAGACCGCACGCCGCTCGCTCAGCTCGACCCCGCGCTGGGCAAGGCCCTGCTCAAGGCGGCGGCGCGCTTCGCCCAGCCGCCCCCCAAAGACAAGAAGGCCCTGCGCCGGGCGCGGCGGCTGCGCGAGAAGGAGCGCAAGCGCCAAGAGACCGAGGCGCTGCTCGACCAGACC
>JBDQIL010000841.1:0-3005 GCA_040264415.1 Myxococcota bacterium | reverse complement strand
GTCGGGGTCCACGCCCAGGCGTCGCCCGCGTGCAGCTCGAGAGCGGCGAGGTGGCCGCCATAGTGGCTGGCGATCCCGACGTCGATGCCGATGAGGCGACCGCCACAGCGCGACACGGGGCGCCCGGCGCGCTGGGTGGTGTGCCCCATGACCATGCGGTCGGCGTCGAGGGCCGCCAGCGCGCGGACCGCCTCGGCGCACGCCACCGACTCGTCCGCCAACCAGTAGCCCCGGTACCACAGCGGCCCCTCGGGCCCGAGCGCGGGCCCCGGGGGCCCGTCGATGCCCGCGCGCACCGCGGCGTTGAGGCCGTCGACACCCACAGAGGCGGCGGCGGCCGAGACGCCTCCATGCACGAAGATGGTGCGCCCCACCCGGGCGACCGCGTCTCGCGCCCGCAGCGACCGCCCCAGGTCGCCGGTCGGCCCGAAGGCGGCGGCGCGGGCCGCCTGTGACCCGAAGTCCGCGACATCACCGGGGGTGACGTACCGCAGATCGCCCTGCAGGTTCATGACCTCGTGGTTGCCGAGCAGCGACACCACGCGGCCCCCCGCAGCCGGCGCTTGCTCGACCAGGCGGTCCATCAGCTCGATGACCTCGAGGCTGTCGGGGCCCCGGTCGGTGAGGTCGCCGGTCTGCACCAGCACGGTCGCGCCGCCCGACCAGCGCCCGTCGCCGTCCACCAGACCGAGCCCGCCGAGCAGGGCGAGGGCCTGGGGAAGGTCGGCGTGCAGATCGCCCACCGCGACCAGCCGAGCGGCGGCCGCGGGAGTCGGCGCGGCGGGCGCGGCCGAGGCGGGCGCAGCCGAGACGGTGGCCCCTGGAGTGGGGGCGGGCGGATCGGCGGGAGCCGCCGCGCATCCGAGCAGGCCCACGGCGCAGGCGCCGCCCACGCGTCCGATTAGAGGAGAGCTGAGCATCGCCGAATCCGGGTTCGGGAGAGCCGGGGGCCGCGCCCCCAGGAGAATCGCCGTGAAGGAAAAGCTGCAGCAGGCCGGTATCATCGAGCGGGAAGCCCGGTCTCGCGGGGCCACCCTGGTCGAGGTCTTGGTGGTCGAGAGTGACCGGCGAACGGTCGATTCGAAAGACCGATCGGTGAAGAACGACACCGAGCAGTCCGCGCACCTGCGGGTCTACCTCGACGAGGGCAGGGTCGGGTTGGCCACCGCGCGGTCGCTGAAAGACCGATCGGTGCACGCGGCGATCGATCGCGCGCTCGCCAAGGCGCGGGGCGCCAAGCCCGATCCCCACGCGGGCCCGCCCCCGCGCCTCGACACGCCCAGCCGCGGCCTGGGCGTGCTGGACAGCCGCTACCCGACGATCGACGACGAGGCCCGGCTCGAGACCATCGAGTGGAACGTCGAGAGCTGCGCCGGGGTCGACCGCGGGGTCGTCGTCGAGCGCTTCCTCTACGAGGAGGTGCTGCACAGTCGCACCTTCGTGGCCACCGGCGGGCGGACGGCCTTCGAGCAGTCCACCCGCTACCGCCTCACCGGCGACGCCCACCACAAGAAGGCGCCCGAGGTGTCCTTCACCGAGACCAACGCGAGCCGGAACTTCGCCGAGGTGGCCAGCCAGCCCCTGGGCGTGGTGCTGGGCCGGCGCGTGCTCCGAACGCAGACCCGAGCGGCCCTCCCGACCGAGCGCCGCCCCGTGGTCCTCTCGCAGGTGGTGGTGGCCGAGCTGCTCCCCCGCATCCTGCGGGCCGCCCGGGCCGAGCGGCTCGACAAGGGGCACAGCTTCGTCCAGCGCCACGCGGGCCACAAGATCGCCAGCGCAGAGCTGCACGTGGTCGACGACGCTCGTCTGCCCGGTGGCTACGCGACCCGCGCCTTCGACGACCGAGGGGTGCCGTCGGTGCCCATCACCGTGCTGCGAGAGGGCGTGCTGGGCGGCGCCTACCAGGGCCCCGAGTCGGCCCGCGGCGCCCACGTCGATGCGCGGCCCAGCGGTCACGAGACCTTCGATGGCGGGCTGTGGCTGGGCAACCTCGTGGTCCGGCCGGGCAACCGCAGCCGCAACATGCTCTTCCCCGACCTGGGGGTCATCACCGAGATCGAGGCGCTCGCGGCGCCGCCGGTGGTCGACCCGCAGTCCGACCGGGTGAGCCTGAAGGCCCACGTCTGGGTGCTCGATGCCAAGGAGGAGCACGGCTACGCCGGCATCCACACCCTCACCTGCGCCGTGCCCGACCTGCTCGGCGCCGTGATCCACGTCTGCTCGGACCACGAGCGGCACGGCATCGTCGACACCCCGACCTGGATCCTCGACGGGGTGTGGTTCGACGACTGAGGCCCCGCGCGCGCCGTCGCGACGCCCCTCCATCAGACCGCCCTGTGCTGGAAGGCCGACGCCCGAGGGCCGACGCCCAACCGCCCGCCCATCGCGGGCAGCGGCGCATCCCACCCCCCGACCTCAGCGGGGGGTCGGCACCGCCCACACGGGCTCGTGCAGCACGAGGCGGCCGCGGGTACCCGAGACGGGCGGCTCGGCCCGAGGCCAAGCCACCACGCCCGCGCCAGCAGGGGAGGCCACCTGGAGGCGCCAGCCGGGGCCCACGAAGGTGGCGTCCTGCACCTCCAGGGGGCCCTGCGCGGCGGGCTCGAAGCCGATGAGCTCGGGGCGCAGCACCACCAGCACCGCGCCCGCCCGGGGGTGCGCCAGCCGCAACGAGCCCAGGTCGGTCTCGACGTGGCTGCCGTTGGCCTCGCCCACGAGCAGCCAGCAGTCGCCGGTCAGGCCGGCCACCGTCGCGTCGTTGGGCCGCGACCACACCGCGGCAGGCGGCGCGTCCTGGGCCACCCGACTCGGCCCCCCCCGCGGCGGGGCGCCCAACACCACGACCCGGTCGGAGAGCCCCAGCGCGTCGCCTCGGTCGTGGGTGACCAGCAGGACGCTGGCGCCCGCCGCGCGGGCCAACCGGCGCAGCTCGGCGCCGATGGTGTGCCGCATGGTCGCGTCGATGTTGGCGAAGGGCGCTTCGAGCAGGAGCCGGGCCGGCTGGG
>JBDQIL010000840.1:0-3012 GCA_040264415.1 Myxococcota bacterium | reverse complement strand
CCCGGGGGCGTCGGGCCGGTCACTCTCTGTGGGCGGCCCGGGCGTCGCGTCGCGCGGCGGCGGGGGCAGGGCGTCGTCCACCACGTCGGCCAGGCCCGCGGCGAAGACCCTGTGGCCGCGCCGACTCAGGTGCATGGTGTCGTAGAAGAGCAGGTCGGTGGGCTGCTGCAAGAAGCGGTCGATGGGCTCGTAGACCGGCACCCCGAGCTCGGCACCCAGCCGCCGGTAGGTCTCGACCGCCGCCCCCGCGTCGTCGTCGTTGCGCATGATCTCGCGGCCGGCGGTCTCCACCGAGAGGTTGGTGGGCTCGACGCAGAGCACCACGGGCGTGCCATCTGCGCGGGCCAGGTCGATCCAGTCGCGCAGGCTGCTCTCCAGCTCGCGCACCTCGTAGCGGTGGGCCAGCACCACCTGCACCAGGTGGCTGTTGCGCACGTCGGGTGGGATCCGGCGGAGCAGCGACAGGCCCACCAGCGGCGCCACCCGGGCGTCGGGGTCGCGCTCGCCCGCCCACAGCCCGGCTGGATCGACGTCGAGGAACTCGTTGACCACGTAGTTGATGACGATGAGGTCGGCGTCGTAGCGGCGCAGGTTGCCCTCGAACCACCGCAGGCCCACGGTGCTCTTCACGCCGGGGAAGCTGGCGTTGATGACCTCGATGTCGCGGCCGCGGTCTCGGAGGTCGGCCTCGAGGCGGTCGGAGAAGGCCTGCCGGTCGGCGCTGGGGATGCCCCAGCCGTACGTCTGCGAGCCGCCGAAGACGATGACCCGGGTGCGCCCGTCGGGCACGTCCACCGGGACCGGGCGCCGCTGAAAGCGCGTGTCGACGAACCAGGGGTTGAGGCGGCGCAGCATGGGGTCGTACGCCCACCAGGCCGACGGATCGACGCCCTGGGTCCACCAGTGGGTGACGCGGTGGCGCCAGCCCGGCCACAGCGGCGCGGCGACCTCGACCACCAGCAAGCCGTGGGCGAGTGCCAGGGCCAGGGCCAGGGCGCGCCCGCGGCCCTGTGCGCGCTGGAGCAGGAAGAGGTTGAGGGCCGCCAGCGCGGCGGCGGCCACCATCAGGCGCGGCAGCGACAGCGGGCCGGTGCCGGGGCCTTGGGAGAGGTGCTCGTTCAGCAGCAGGAGGAGCACGACGAGCAGGGCGCCGTGGCCCCGGAGCACGCGCCCCAGGGCCTGGGCAGCGCCCCGCGGCCCCTGTCCCGGCCCCAGGGTGGGCGCGACGAGCAGCAGCCCCACGCCGACGATCACGAGCAGGGCTCCGGGCACGCCCCACAGCGCGCCCGCCCGAGCGCTCGCGCGAGCGAAGGCCAGCGGGTCGGCGTCTGGGGCGGCGTCGGCCCGCAGGTCGGCCACGCGGGTCACGCGGTCCGACCAGGCGTGCACCAGGACGGCGCCGAGCCCTGCGTCGTCGGGGGCGCCGCCCCAGCCGGCGGGGCCGCCGGTGCGGCCCGAGAAGACCTCGGCGAGATCGGCGCGCACCTCGACCACGCGACCATCCACCGCCACCTGGGCGAAGGGCGGGTCGAGGGTGACCGCCACCGTGTGTTCGCCGGGGGTCAGGGTGAAGGGGCGCGGGCTGCGCTCCACCTCGAAGCCGCTGGCCCGCAGGGTCTCGGAGGGCAGGGCGGGGTCGGCCGACAGCAGCACGCTGACGCCGTGGAAGTCGTGGCCGGCGGGGCCGCCGCCGCCGCTGTCGGGAGCGTCGGGAGCGTCGGGAGCGTCGGGAGCGGCCCGGTCCACCTGGAAGAGGTCGCGGTCGTCGGGCGCCTGGCCGAGCAGGTCGACGCGGGCCACCTCGCCCGGCGCCAACGTGAGCGCCATCGACACCGTGACGGGGCCGGGATCGCGCCGCACGTCCATGCGCAGCGGGGTGCCCAGGGTGAGCGGCCCGTCGGCGCGGCTCCACGCCAAGCCGCCCCGGGCTGGCGGCGAGATCGCGGGCACACCCGTGGCCTTGGCCCGCACCGAGGCGCCCCCCGCCGCCAGCCCCATGCCCACCACGGTGGCGGCGAGTCCCAGGGCGAAGGCGAGCTCGCGGCGGCTGCCTCCCGACCGGCTGTCGGGCGGGATGCGCCACCGGCGGCCCCCTCGCGCCACCGCCCCCACCAGCTCCATCCAGGCCAGCAGCAGGTAGTTGACGATGAGCACGAGCTGGAGGAGGAGGGGGGTCCAGGGGCAGAGACACAGCAGCCCGTAGACGAGCCGTGGGGTGGGCTTGAGCAGGCTGCGGGTCAGCACCCGGTCGAAGGGCAGGCGCGCCTCGAAGGAGGCCTTCAGGGCGGGGAGTCCGAGCAGGATGGCCCACAGGCCGAGCGCCATGAGGAGCAGCCCGGCGGCGTGGCCCGGCAGCCAGCGCAGCAGCGACCAGTCCTCCACCCAGGTGACCGGCTGGCCGCCTGGGTCGGCGCCCTCGACCGCCCACCGGTGCAGGGTGACGTCGCGCTCGCCGCAGCCCACCGCGGGCGCCGGACGCAGGGCGGCGAGGCCCACGGGCAGCGGGGTGGTGACGCCCGCCACGTCGGCCTGTCCGGCGGAGAGGTCGATCTCCACGTCGAGGCGCCCGGGGGCGAGCACGGGCCCATTGGCGAGGGGGTGGTGCGCCACCTGCCGGCCGTCTTCGTACCGCACCCACGCCGAGTCGAGGGGGGTGTCGGGGTCGGGCAGCGCGCTCAGGCGCAGGGCGGTGAAGCTGCCCTCATCGTGGTGGTCGAGCACGATGAGCGCGTAGGCGCCGGCCGCCAGCTCGAGGTCGAGCTCCATGCGGTCGAGCCGGCCCAGCTCCCGGTCGAGCAGCGCGAAGTCGTTGTTGCGCAGGTTGGCGTGGCCGCCGAAGTTCTGGGGGGCCAGGTCGAGCTGGCCCAGGCCGGGGATGTGGTACCACATGGCCCCGCTGGCCAGGAACACCTTGCCGCCGTTGATGAAACGCACGGTGTCGCGGGCGCCCAGGTTGTGCCCGGCCACCACCAGCGTGTTGAAGAGCGCGAGCAGGCCCAACAGGGCGGCGGG
>JBDQIL010000839.1:0-3013 GCA_040264415.1 Myxococcota bacterium | reverse complement strand
GACGGGAGGCGCGGGTCTACGGCGGGGTGAATGGACGCGGCGTCTCGAAGGAGCGCGGCGCCCCCCAGGGCCAAGACGGGCGCCGGCGTCCACGACAAGGCGGTGGCCCCGGCCAGCAGCCCGCTGAGCAGGGCGGCGACGAGGACCACGGACCCCACCAGCATCAGGGCTCCGGCGACCCCGCGCAGGCGCCGGGCGCTCTGCTGGTCGGCGAGGTCGTCTTCGCGGGTGCGGGGCCACATGGGCCCCTCCTACTTCGCCGCGAGCACGGCGTCCCAGGCGTTGCACGAGCAGAACAGGTTGCGGTCGCCCCAGGCATTGTCGACGCGCGCGACGGGCGGCCACACCTTCTGCTCGCGCAGATGGGGCAGCGGGAAGGCGGCGGTCGCGCGGGAGTAGGCGTGCGGCCAGTCCTCGGCCGTGACCTCGTCTTGCGTGTGCGGCGCCATGCGGAGGGGGCTGGCGCCGGCCTCGATCTGACCCGACTCCACCGCCGCGATCTCGTGGCGGATGGCGATCATGGCGTCACAGAAGCGGTCGATCTCGCCCTGGTCTTCGCTCTCGGTCGGCTCGACCATCAGCGTGCCCGCCACCGGGAAGCTCATGGTGGGGGCGTGGAAGCCGTAGTCCATGAGACGCTTGGCGACGTCCTCGGCTTCGACGCCCGCCGCCTTGAAGTGGCGCAGGTCGAGGATGCACTCGTGAGCGACCCGCCCGGAGCGGCCGACGTAGAGCACCGGGTAGTGGTCGCTCAGCCGGGCGGCGATGTAGTTGGCGCCCAGGATGGCCACCTGGCTCGCACGGCGCAGGCCCTGGGGCCCCATCATCGCGATGTATGCCCACGAGATCGGGAGGATGGAGGGGCTGCCGAAGGGGGCCCCCGAGATGGTGCCCAGGTGCTGGTCGCCGCCAGAGGGCACGACGGGGTGTCCGGGCAGAAACGGCGCGAGGTGGGCCGCCACGCCGATGGGGCCCATGCCGGGGCCGCCGCCACCGTGTGGGATGCAGAAGGTCTTGTGCAGGTTGAGGTGCAGCACGTCGGCGCCGATGCCGCCGGGTCGGGCGAGGCCGACCATCGCGTTCATGTTGGCGCCGTCCATGTAGACCTGGCCGCCGTGCTCGTGCACGATCGAGCAGATCTCGGTGATGGCTGCCTCGAAGACCCCATGGGTGGAGGGGTAGGTGACCATGAGCGCCGCCAGCTGGTCGGCGTGCAGGGTGGCCTTCGCGCGCAGGTCATCGACGTCGATGTTGCCTTGGTCGTCGCATTTCACCGGCACGACCTTCATGCCGGCCATCACCGCCGACGCCGGGTTGGTGCCGTGGGCCGAGGTGGGGATGAGGCAGACGTGGCGATGGTGGTCGCCGTTGGCGCGATGCCAGGCGCGGATGCAGAGCAGGCCGGCGTACTCGCCCTGCGAGCCCGCGTTGGGCTGCAGGCTCACGGCCGCGAAGCCGGTGATCTCGGCCAGCCAGGCCTCGAGGTCGTCGAAGAGGCGCCGGTATCCCCGCGCCTGGTCGACCGGGACGAAGGGATGCAGGCCGCCGAACCCGCGCCAGGTCACCGGGATCATCTCTGCGGCGGCGTTGAGCTTCATCGTGCATGAGCCCAGCGGGATCATCGACGTGTCGAGGGCGATGTCGCGGCCTTGCAGCTTGCGCAGCAGCCGCATCATCGCGGTCTCGGAGCGGTGGTCGTGGAAGGTCGGGTGCTGCAGGAAGGGCGACGTGCGGACCGCATCGGCGGGGACCGCCGGCGTCACGGAGAAGCCCGCGAGCGGCTCGTCGAAGCCCACCAGGTCGACCAGGTCGCGCAGATCGGCGTCGGTCACGCGCTCGTCGAGGGCGATGATGACGTCGGCGGCGCCCTCTCGGCGCAGGTTCACGCCACGCTCGAGCGCGCGGGAGACGAGGTGGTCTCGCGCGGCGGGGTCGGCGAGCCGCAGCTGGACCGTGTCGAAGAAGGCGTCGTGAACCACGGTCAGCCCCGCTCCGCGGGCAGCTTGGGCCACCAGGCGCGCCTGACCGGCCACGCGGCGCGCGATGCGGGTGAGGCCCTCGGGGCCGTGCCAGACGGCGTACAGACCTGCGCAGACCGCCAGCAGGACCTGGGCCGTGCAGATGTTCGACGTGGCCTTCTGGCGGCGGATGTGCTGCTCGCGGGTCTGCAGGGCCATCCGGAGGGCGGGGTTTCCGTGGCGGTCGCGGCTGATGCCGATGATGCGGCCGGGCATCTGCCGCCGGAAGGACTCGCGGCAGGCCATGAAGGCGGCGTGCGGGCCGCCGTAGCCGAGCGGCACGCCGAAGCGCTGGCTGTTGCCCACGACGATGTCGGCGCCCCACTCGCCGGGGGGCCGGAGGAGCGTGAGGGCGAGCAGGTCGGTGGCCACGCAGAGCAGCGCGCCCGCCCCGTGCAGCGCCTCGCCCGCGGCCTCGAAGTCGGCGATGGCGCCACCCGTGTCGGGGTACTGCACCAGCCCACCGATGGTGCGCTCGTCGGGGGCCCACGACGCGTGGGGCGCGACGACGACCCGGATCCCCAGGGGCTCGGCGCGGGTGCGGAGCACCGCCAGCGTGTGCGGGTGGACGCGGTCGGAGACGAGGAAGGTGTCGCGGTCGCGCCCCTTCACAACCCGCCCGGCCATCGTCATGGCCTCCGCAGCGCCGGTGGCCTCGTCCAGCAACGACGCGTTGGCCAGCTCCATGCCGGTCAGGTCTTCCACCATGGTCTGGTAGACCAGCAGGGCCTCGAGCCGCCCCTGGGAGATCTCGGCCTGGTAGGGCGTGTAGGCCGTGTACCAGCCGGGGTTCTCGAGGACGTTCCGCAGGATGACCGGCGGGGTGATGGTGTCGTGGTAGCCGTAGCCGAGGTAGCTGCGAAGCACCTGGTTGTCGGCCGCATAGGCGGCGAGTCGGTCGAGCGCCTCGCGCTCGGTCAGCGCCGACGGCAGGTCGAGATCTCCAGCGAAGCGGATGCTCGCTGGCAACGCCTGATCGATCAGGCCGTCGAGAT
>JBDQIL010000838.1:0-3013 GCA_040264415.1 Myxococcota bacterium | reverse complement strand
GGCGGCCAGCTGGCGCCGGGCACCCCGGTCGTGGCCTTCTCGACCGGCGCCTCGCTGCGGCGCCTGCTCGACGCCGCGCGCCCCGACGCCGAGGTCGCGGGCGCGCGCGCCAGCATCGCCGCCGTGCAGGGGCACGCCCGCGCCGCTCAGGTGTCGGCGGGGGCGTCGCGCAGGGCCGCGAGCAGCGCGCGGGCCGCCGGGGCGAGGCGGCTGGCGTCGGCGTGCACGATCACGAGCTCGCGCGAGCGCGGGGCCCGCCGGTCGGTCACCTCCACCAGGGCCCCGCGCTCGAGGTCTACCGCGCACGCCCGACGCGACAGCAGCGCCACCCCCAGCCCGGCGCGGGCGTGCCCCTGCACGGCGGCGATGCTGGCGAGCTCGACCGCGACCTCGGCGTCGGGGAGCGCGGCGTCGAGCAGGCGCCGCAGCGAGGCGCCGGTCGAGAAGGCCACGACCGGGGTGCCCGGCGCCAGCTGGCCGCCGGTGTGGTGCAGGCGCTGGGCCAGGCGGGGCGCCGCCACGAGCACCAGCCGGTCGCAGACCCACGGCCACTCGGTGAGGTCGTCGGGGTCGGCGCCGCCGGCCTGGGCGATGCCGAGGTCGAGGCGCCCCTGGGCGACCTCGGCGCGGATGGACGGGGTGTAGGTCTCACGCACCCGCAGGTCGATGCCGGGGTGGTCGGTGTGGAAGCGGGCGAGCACCGGTGGCAGCAGGTGGGTGCAGGCCGTGGCCCCGCCGCCGATCCGCACCCGGCCCCGGGCCAGCCCCTGCACCTCGGCGACCGCCCGACGCCCGGCCTCGACCGCGGCCGCCGCAGCGCGGGCGTGCGGCAGCAGCGCGGCGCCAGCAGCGGTGGGCGTGGCCCCTCGGGCGTGACGGTGCAGCAGCCGCGCGCCGAGCTCGTCTTCGAGGCGGGCGATCGACGTTGAGAGGGCGGGCTGGGTGAGGTGCACCGCCCGCGCGGCGGCGGTGAAGCTGCCCGTCTCGGCGACCTGGAGGAGGTGGTGGAGGCGGTAAAACATAAAGAACTCTAATCGCTAAGACAAAAAGAATCCATTGGGGTGATGTCGTGGGGACGCCCAGAAGAGCCACATCCACAGCGCGCGACAGCCCGAGCCCCTGGCCCCGGCCGCCGCCCCCGGAGGTGCTCCATGCGGGTCCTCGAACCGGTCGTCATTGTCGTGCTCGTCGCTTGCCTTGGGGTGATCGCCGGCGCCATCACCACTGTCGCCGGCATGGGCGGAGGGCTGGTGCTGCTGGCGGCGCTGGCGGCGCTCGAGGGGCCCCACACCGCCCTCGCGTGGACCGCGCCGGCGCTGATGCTGGGCAACCTCCACCGGGTCGGCCTGTACCGGCGGCATGTCGACTGGCGCGCCGCCGGTTGGATCGCCCTGGGCGCTGTTCCTGCGGCCTTCGTGGCCGGGCTGGTCGCCACCCGCCTGCCGGCCTGGGTGCTCGCGGCCGCGCTGCTCGCGGTGGGAGGGCTGGGGCTGGCGAAGGTGGCGGGCTGGCTGCGGTGGACCCCGTCGGTGCGGGCGACCGTGCCGCTGGGCGCGCTGTCGGGCGTGCTCATCGCGAGCGGCGGTGGCGCGGGCGTGGTGATGGGGCCCACCCTGCTGGCGCGCGGGCTGCGGGGCACCCCCTACATCGCGACCATGGCCAGCCTCGCGGTCGCGCTGCACGCCACGCGCCTCGCGGCCTACGGCGCTGGGGGGCTGGCCGACGGCGAGACGCTGCTGGTGGGTGGGCTGATCGCGGCCTGCATCGGCGCGGGCAACCGCGTGGGCGACCGCCTGCGTCGCCGGGTGGGCGAGGCCTGGCAGGGCCGCGCGCAGGTGGGCGCGCTGGTGCTCTGCATGGGCCTGGCGGTGGGCGCGCTGGTGTGAGCCGGCGGGTCAGTCGCGGGCGAGGATCGCGTCGAGGACCGCCGGGGGCTGATCGACGGCGTCTCGCGGCCGATGGGGCTCGCCGCAGAACAGGCACGGCACCCCCGAGACCTCGAAGTCGCAGGAGGGGCAGGCGCCCGCCGCCGGGCCGTCGTAGGGCGAGAAGACGTGCTCGTTGGGGCACCGCACGAAGGGCCCGGCCGGGGGCGCCTCGCCGCAGGACGGGCAGCGGGCGCGGGGGTGACGCGGCAGCTTGGCGAGGCCCATGCGCGCGCGGGCCGACTTCAGCGCGCGCCAGGAGTGCCACGCGGCGTAGGCGGCGATGAGGCCCAGCCACAGGTCTTGCATGACGAGCACGACCGCCACGCCGCCCACCGTGGAGACCACCAGGCCCAGACCGGCGGCGATGGCGAGGCTGCGCTCGCGACCCAGCGGGTACCACAGCAGGCTGCGCAGGATCTGCCCGCCGTCGAGGGGGAAGACCGGGAGCAGGTTGAAGGCCAGCAGCAGGGCGTTGATGAAGGCGATGGCCGTGACGAAGTGCTGCCCGTCCTCCCCCAGCCCCAGCGACCCGCCGGCGAAGACCAGGCCGATGGTCACGGGCAGCAGCGCCACGTTGACCAGGGGCCCCGCGGCGATGCTCCAGAGCTGCGCGCCCGGGCGCTGGGGCGGCTGCACCCGGGCGACCCCCCCCAGCGGCCAGAGCAGGATGCCCTCGACCGTCCCGCCCACCGACTGACACGCGAGCGCGTGGCCGAACTCGTGCATCAGCACGATGACGAACAGGACCACGTACTCGGCCAGGTTCCAGGCCCAGTGGCCGTATGAGCCCGAGCGCCACCACACCTCGATGCCCGCGACCAGCAGCCAGCTCCAGTGCAGGGTGACCGGGATGTCGCGGAATCGGAAGAGGGGGATGCCGCGCATGCGGGCTCCGGGGTTGCGGCCGGGGGTAGTGCTCTGACCCGCGGGGGGCAAGGGGCGCCCCGGACGACGGGCCTCAGGCGGGGAGCGCGACCAGCAGGCCTTCATCGAGAAGGTCGGTGACGAGTGCGTCGTCGTCTCCGGCGTCGCAGCCCAGGCGGCGGGCCTCGGCCAGCACGGCGGGGCGGGGTCGGCCGGTGGTG
>JBDQIL010000837.1:0-3014 GCA_040264415.1 Myxococcota bacterium | reverse complement strand
TCAGCATGCCGGGGTCGAGCTTCTTCTTGAGGAACTCGAGGAGGAGCGGCCCCACGACGGCGGCCTTGCCCGCGTCGAGCCCGAACTTGGAGAGCACCCCCACCACCGCGGCCATGTCCTTGGCGTGCTTGCCCACGGCGCCGGAGGCCGCAGCGGCGCCCATGAGGCCGCCGAGGCCGCCCTTGGCGCCGCCGCCCATGAGGCCGCCGAGCATGCCGCCGATGCCGCCCTTGGCTTCGGGGGTCGCCACGTTAGCGACGCCCCATCTCTGGAGGCCCCATGACCCAGCCCGACGGCCTGTTCCTGGGCGCGCCGCCCGCCGGCGGCGAGCCCCTCTCGCTCCCACCCGAGCGCCTGCGCACCCACGGCGTGGTGCTCGGCATGACCGGCAGCGGCAAGACCGGCCTCTGCCTTGTGATGCTCGAAGAGCTGGTGCGGGCCGGCGTGCCCATCATCGCCATCGACCCCAAGGGCGACCTGAGCAACCTCGGGCTCGTCTTCCCCGACTTCGCGACCGGCGACTTCGCGCCCTGGACCGGCTCGGGCGACGACCCGGCCCGGGTGGCCCTGCGCTGGAAGGCCGGCGTGGCCAAGGCCGGCCTCGACGACCAGCAGGTGCGCGGGCTCGCCCAGAAGCTCGACCTGCGGGTGTTCACGCCCGGCTCCGAGGCCGGGACACCGGTCGATGTCCTGGGGGCCTTGCGCCGCCCGCAGACCGCCGTCCTCCACGACGCCGAGGCCCGCGCCGACCTGGTGCGCGACACCGTGGGCGGCCTGCTCGGCCTCATCGGCCGCAAGAGCGACCCGGTGCGCGACCCCGCCCACATCGTGCTCTCCAAGGTGCTCGAAGAGCTGTGGCTGGCCGGCAGCGACCCCGACCTCGAGGCGCTGATCCTGCAGCTGGTCGATCCGCCCTTCGAGAAGGTGGGCGTCTTCCCGCTCGACCGCTTCTTCTCGCCCGACGACCGCATGGACCTCGCCATGGCCCTCAACGGCGTGGTGGCGGCGCCCGGCTTCGGCCCCTGGAAGAAGGGCGCGCCGCTCGACATCCCGGCGATGCTCACGGTCACCGACACGGTGCCGGTCAACGTCTTCCACCTCGCCCACCTCGACGAGGCCCAGCGCGGCTTCTTCGTGTCGATGCTGCTGGGCCGCATGCTGGCCTGGAGCCGCACCCAGCCGGGCACCGAGAACCTTCGCGCGCTGCTCTTCTTCGACGAGGTCGCCGGCTACCTGCCCCCGCACCCCAAGAGCCCCCCGTCGAAGGGCCCGCTGCTCACCATGATGAAGCAGGCGCGGGCCGTCGGGCTGGGCGTGGTGCTGGCCACCCAGAACCCGGTCGATCTCGACTACAAGGCGCTGTCGAACGCCGGCCTGTGGTGCATCGGGCGCCTTCAAACGCCCCAAGACCGCGACCGCGTGCTCAAGGGCATCGGGCAGCCAGGCCTCGACTCGGTGGTGCACGGGCTCGAGAAGCGGCAGTTCCTGGTGCATCAGGTGGGCCGCGGGGCGCCGGTCGTCATCGGCACCCGGCACGCCACCTGCTACCTGCGAGGCCCCTTCACGCGCACCGATCTGGAGCGTCTGCGCGGACAGCGCCCGGCCTCCGACCTGCCCGCCTCCGCCCTGCCCGCCTCGGGGTCGCCCGCGGGCGCGGCGGCGCCGCCTCGCCCGGCCACCCAGGCGGCAGACGACGGCCTGCTGCCGGTCCCCCCCGCCCTCGACGGCTTCGACCGGATCTTCCTCGACCCGCGGGGGGCCTTCTCAGCGCGACTGGCCGACGCCTTCGCCGGCGGCGCCGGCCCGGCGCGCCCCGACGGAAAGGTCGCGTGGGCGCCCGCGCTCTACGCCGACGTCCACATGCGCTTCGACGAAGACCGTGTGGGCTTCGTGCTCGACCACGCCGAGCGCCGGGTGTGGTACCCGCTCGGAGACGACCGACCGCCCGAACCCATGGCGGTGCCCCTCGACGACCGCGACCTGCTCACCGAGCCGCCCGCCGACAGCCGCTTCCACCCCCTCCCCGGGTGGATGGACGAGGCCAGCGAGCTCAAGGACCTGAGCAAGCAGATCACCGACGACGTCTACCGCAGCGAGACCCGCGGGATGTTCGTCCACAAGAAGCTGCGGCTCACCGCCAAGTCCGACGAAGACCGGGCCGCCTTCGAGGCCCGATGCCGCGCGGCCATGCAAGACCAGGTGGACGCCAGCATCGCCGATCTCAAAGACAAGTTCGAGACCAAGGCCGATCGCATCGACGACCGGGTGCGCGCGAAGGAGGCCCGCCTCGTGGAGTACGAGGGCGTGGCCCAGGCCCGCAAGGTGGCCGAGGCCGTCAACATCGGCGAGACGCTGCTGAGCTTCTTCGGTGGACGCAAGAAGAGCCTGGGCTCCGCGGTGTCGAAGCGACGCATGTCGTCTACTGCCGCCGACCGGGTGGAGCGCACCCGCCAGGAGATCGCCGACCTGCAAGCCGACGCGGTCGACCTCCAGAACGAGCTCGCCGACGCGGTGGCCGAGCTGCAAGACGAGGGCGAGTCCATGCTGGCCGACATCGAGGAGAAGGAGGTGCGGCTGGAGAAGACCGACATCCGCCTCGCCGCCTTCGGCGTGCTCTGGGTGCCCGTCAACCGGCGCATCTGAGGGCCGCCCGAGCCCGACCGACCCCGCCGGTCACCGTCGGCCGACGGTGACCCCGCGCACGCAGGCCCGGCCGACCGCGGCCGCCGCCGCCCGCCCGAGCCGCATGAGCTCGAGGGGGGCCATGCCGCTGGGGGATCCCGTCGAGACGGCGAAGACGGTGTCGCCGTCGAAGGGCGTGAAGGCGGGATCGGTCGCCCGAGCGAGCCCCGCGGCGGCCATCTGCGCGAGCACGGTGCAGGCGGCACGCGGCAAGGGCGCGTCGGTCACCACCGCGGCGAGCGTGGTGTTCTGCCCAAACGGAGCACCCGTCGTGCCCGCGCTGGCGCCGCCCGACGACGGCCCGCCCGCCACCCACGCGCCCGTGTCCGGGT
>JBDQIL010000836.1:0-3019 GCA_040264415.1 Myxococcota bacterium | reverse complement strand
CTCGTCGAACTCACAGTTGTCGAGGTCGTCGATGACGCCGTCGCCGTCGTCGTCGAAGGCGAAGACGGTCGGGGTGCCGAAGAAGGCGCCGTCACTGCCCCCCACGTCGTAGGCGTAGAAGCCGGCGCTGCCGCCCCCCAAGCTCTCGGTGTCGGCCACGACGATGTTCGATCGGTCGTCGAAGCTGCCGGAGGTGTCGTCCCAGAACCAGCCGATGGCGACGCCGTCATTGAAGCTGAGGCCGATCTTGACCAGGTCAGAGGCGGGGTATCCGAAGCTCCCCACGTTCAGGATCTGCGAGGTTCCGCCCGAGATTCGGGCCAGGACGGCGGTGTTGGCCTCGGAGCCGGCGGAGAAGGGGCTGGAGGTGCCGCCGCCGCCCCCGGCGCGGGTCGCCGTCAGCGTGAACAGGAAGGTGTCGCCCGACCCCTGGTGATGGAAGACGACCCCCATCGAGTCGTCGTCGCCCGAGAAGATGTTCGCCGTGACGGCGCCGTCTTCGACGGCGATGGTGTCGTGTACCAGCCAGTTGTCGGCGGCCTCCCCGCTCCCGAAGCTGCCGCCGTTGTCGTCGGTGGTGGAGTAGACGTACGTGCCGAAGTCGCCTTCGTAGCCGATCCATTCGTCGGCCGCGTAGCCGCCCGACCAGCCGTCGTAGCCGCGGTAGGACTGCCCCGACTCGAAGAAGGGGTAGGCGAAGACCTCCACCGCGTCTTGGGCGGAGGCGGTGGAGGCAGAGATCAGAAGTGCGAGGGCGAAGGTCACGGCGCGCTCCGGGTGTTCGTCATGTCACCGTAGACCACTCGCGGGAGCGACCGCGTGCCCCGCGCGTCACAGGCTCGTCAGATATCGCCGGCCGGCCTCAGAGGCGCCGCCGCCGGGGCGCCACGACCAGGGCGGCCAGCGCGAAGGCGCCCCAGCCAGCGGCGTTCGCGGTCGCGCTGCAGCCCGCCTTGTCTTCGGGCGCCTCGGCCGCTGACGCCACCGCGCAGGCCGGGTCGGCCTCACAGGTGTCGTCGCAGATGTCGTCCGTGTAGAGCCCCTGGGCCTCGCACAGATCGGTCGTGCCGTGAACCGCCTCGATCTGCTCCATCAGCCAATCTGCGGCGACGTCGGCGCGGGCGCTGGCCGAGAGCCCCCCGCAGCCCTGGTAGCCCCAGGAGTGGACGGCCCACTGCTCCCACACGCCGTCGTCGCTCTGCAGCATCTGCGGGCCGCCCGAGTCGCCGCTGCAGATGTTTCCGCGAGTCGGGTTCTCGTTGGCGTCGGTGTAGAGGTGTTGGTCGTCGAAGTCGTCCAAGATGAGCACGGCCGAGCGCTTCTTGCCCGACCCCGCGCCGCTGCCCGACGAGGCGCCGTAGCCCACGCTCAGCATCTCTCTGCCCAGGTCGTCTTCGGTGACGGGGTCGAGGTGGAGGGGGATGGGGGCCACCGGCGCGTCCTCCTCCAGGACCACGACCGCGAGGTCGAACTCGGAGATCTGGCCGCCGAGCCCGCTCTCGAGCGGCACGTAGTTGGGGTGGAGCACCATGTCGACCAGGCGGAGCTCGTGGTCGGGCGCCTCGATGTCTTCGCCGAGGAAGGCGCGGCCGGCCGACGCGATGATCGACGGAGGGATGTCCTGCCCGCAGTGGGCGGCGGTCAAGATGATGCGGGTGGTGACGATGCTTCCGGTGCACAGGCTGAAGCGCTGGCTGCCGAAGTCGGCCCCGAGCGACACCACCGCGGGGTGGTCGGCTTCCTCGTCGCCGTTCACGATCTTCGGGGCGGCGTCTCCTGCCTGGGCGAGCGGGAGGGCGAAGAGCAGGGTCAACGGGGTCAGCATGAGGGGGCTCCGGATCGCGGTCGCAAGGCCGTTATCGCACCCCTTGGAGCGAGTCGCCACCGCGGTCCCACCGGCTCCCCCGCCAGCCGATGATCTGTCCGTTCTGTCCGCAATGGGGACACCACCAGATCACCTGATCCGGGGCGCGCTGCGCCCACACCGTGCCGATGCATGCCACCGTGGCGCAGGGCCACTCGGTGGCCACCGACGCGCCCCTTGGGGCCGCCGTGACGACGCGCCCGAGCCGATCGGCCTCGAGTCGCATGCCCCGAGGCGGGCGAGAGCGGGGCGGCGCCAACCGGCGCAGGTGGACCTTGGACATGATCGGCTCCACCCTCATCATAACGGACAGAAGCGACAACAGGCGCCGGCAAGATCACTGCAGCACCCGCCGAGCCCTGGCCCGTCCCCGGGCTGCGCTGTGGCATTGCCGCCCGCGTTGGATCGGTTAACCGCGTCCGGCTGTTTCGATCTCCACCCTGATCGCGGCCGCAGGCAGCGCCCCTCCCGGGCCCCCGCCGCGCCGCCCGAGCCACAGGTCTTGCCATGAAGCCCGATATCCACCCCGAATACCGGCCGGTCGTCTTCCGCGACGAGTCTGCCGACTTCCAGTTCATCACGCAGTCCACCATCCGGAGCCGGGACACCATCGAGGTCGACGGCGTCGAGTACCCGCTGGTCAAGATGGAGATCTCGAGCGCTTCGCACCCGTTCTACACGGGCAAGCAGAAGATCGTGGACACCGCTGGCCGCGTGGAGCGCTTCCGGCGCAAGTACGGCATCGCGGCGCCCCCCGAAGAAGACGAAGACGAAGACGAAGACCAGGGCTGAGCTCGCCGCCCCGCTGGGGCTCGTGACCGCCACCCCGACCCCTCTCCGCCGGCGCCCTCGTGCGCCGATGGCGAGGGGTCTTGGGCGTCGGGTCGATCGCTCGGCTCAGGGCACGACCTCACAGCCGCGTCCGTCGCCCACATAGCGGGCCTCCGTGCGCGCGAAGCCCAGCGCCCGGGCCACCACGCGCTGCCCGTCGCGGTCGATCCGCGCGCGCGCGACGTCTGGGCTCACGCGGATCCATGCCGCGCAGGTGTCGTCGTCGTGGCCGGCCACGAAGGCACACGAGCAGGCCTCCTTGGCGGCGAAGGTCGCGCCGAGTCGCAGCAGGCCCGTGCGGTAGCCGCGGTCACGGGCCGGGGG
>JBDQIL010000835.1:0-3033 GCA_040264415.1 Myxococcota bacterium | reverse complement strand
GTGGTGCGCGTTAACTTTCTTTGCTCACTTGCGCCGAGCTAGAAAAATGCAAAGTCTCTCGTATCTACAAGTGTGGCCGAGCATGCCTTTGGTACTTCGCTTTCGTACCATGCTTCGCTGGGGCGAAGTCGTGTCGGGCACCCGACGGGCGCGGGGCGCCTTGCGCTCCGGGTCGTTCCCGTCGAGGTAGTAGTCCACGACCCGCGTGAAGGCCTCGCCGTCCTGGAGGGTCTTCCGGGCCTTCTTCGACGCGATCACGCGTGCGCGCTCGAAGTCGTCCTTCGTTGCCTCGCGTACGTAGACCGAGATCTCGGTCAGCCCGCTGCGATCGTGGCCTTCGGCGCCGACGACACCGTGGCGCAGGTGCGGGCCAGCCACCCTGAGGCCCGGGTGGTCGGCTTCGGCCATCGCTTCAGCGCCGCCCTGTGCGCCGCCGATCCGGCGCTGGCCCAGGGGCTGGGCTGGGAGCACGCCCTCTACGACACGCGCGGCTGCATGGCGCCCGCCGCGGTCTTCGTGCTGGGCGATCCCGAGCCCCTGCACGACGCGCTGGTCGAGGCCATGCCCTTGGTCGAGGCCGCCCTGCCGGTGGGGCCGCCCGATCCCGCCCTCGGGCCCGAGTGGCGGCGCCGGCTCGGGCTCGCGCGCGCGACCGGTCGGGTCAGCACCGGCCTGGGCTGGGCGGTCGCTACGGTGCCCCCCGACCGGTTCATCCCGGCCGCGATGCCCCGGCTCGTGACCCTCGTGCCCATCGACGATGGCCACCACCTCCACCGCATCCTCGAGCCCTGGCGGCCGTGGCTCTCGAGCCTCTCCACCGACGATCTTCGCCGCCCCATCGACCACTCCGCCGAGTGGGCCGCGGCCTTCTCTGGATTCGCGCGGCGCACGACCCTCGGCGGCCTCCAGCGACCGTCCATCCCCCGCCGCCACGACGGGCGACCGATGCTGGGCTGCCTGCTCGAACCGCCGACTCCGTGACGCAGCGACCCCCGGCGCCCTGTTCGAGCGCCGGGGGTCGGGGGGGCCGTCGAAGAGCTCAGGCCTGGGCGCGCCGACGGCCGCCGATGGCGCCCATGAGGGCTGCTGCGCCCCCCCGGATGCCCGACTGGTCGCGCAGCCGGGTGAGGGCCTCGCGCTCGATCTGCCGGACGCGCTCGCGGCTCAGCCCCATCTCCTTGCCCACCTCGGACAGGGTGCGGAACTCGCCGTCATCGAGGCCATACCGCCGGGTCAGCACGAAGCGCTGACGCTCGGTGAGCAGCGCGTGGAAGGCGTCGTCCATCCGCGTGAGCTCCTGCGTCTGGATGGCCTCGAGGTCGGGCTGCGGGGCCTCGTCGTCGCTCAGGAAGCGGTCGAGGGGACGCGGGCGCGGCCCGTCGTCCACCGGCTGCTCGAGCGAGATGGTGTTGCCCTGGGACAGCAGCAGCTCGGCCCGCTCCTTGTCGATGCCGACCTCCTGGGCCAGATCTGCGGTGGTGTACTCGACACCCACGCTCTCGAAGCGCTTCATGGCCTTGCGCAGGTTGCGGGTCTGCTCGACCGCGCAGCCAGGCAGCCGCACCGGGCGGCCCGTGTGGTCGATGGCGCGGGTCATCTGGGCACGAACCCACCAGCGGGCGTAGGTGCTGAACCGGATGCCGCGGTCGGGGTCGAAGCGCTTGGCGGCGCGAAGCAGGCCGATGTAGCCCTCCTGAACGAGGTCCTCCTCGTCCATGAACGGGCCAGCGAGCTTGCGTGCCTCGCCATGGGCGATGCGACGACCCGACATGGCGAGCCGCCACCGCAGGTTCTCGGCCTCGGCCCACGCCCCGGCGGCCTGCCGGGCGTACTGCTTGAGGTCGGCCTGCTTGCGGGAGGCCTGGGAGACGACCTTCACGGCCTCTTCGAGCCGGTCGACGGCGCCGGCGCGGGTGCGCTCGGCGCGGTCGGGGCGCCGCATGAGGATCTCGTCGGCCTCGGGGATGCCCGCCACCGCCTCACGAGCGATCTGCTCGGCGCGGCGAATGGCGCGCGCCATCTGCTTCTCCTCGTCGGCGGTGAGCCGCTCGGAGACGCCTTCGGAGGTGCTGAAGCTGCGGAGCTGAGACAGGGACATGGAGGGTGCTCCAGGGCGAGGGCCAGTAGCGGGGTACCCGAATGGCCTTTCGGAAGTGTGAAGTTCTTGTGGATGGATGGTTGAGCAGGCGTTATCGGCGGCTTGGTCGGTCAGCGTGCGCTGCGAGGCGCTCAGATCCGACAGCGCGCCAGGCTTGTTCGCCTCTCTCCATGCGGTCAGGGTGCCTCCCACGCGGCGGGGGAGCATTCGGAAGCGGGTTCGGGTGCGGTGGGCCTGCAGAAACGTTGGCCCGGGGGAGCAGAGAGTCAAGCGGACTCCCATTGCCCATCCGTGCCACCGACAGGCTTCTCTGTGAACGCCGAAGGCGCCCGTACAGATGTCTCGGTGGGGAGCATGCCTCCGCGACCGGGTCGCTGCAGGCGAGGGTCATTCCACATCATTTGGTCGCGAGTGTCAACCTGAGACTGTGACGGGTGGGTAACAAGGCCGCCGGACGTTCCATGGAACCGGGTGGGGGAGGCCGCGGCGAGAGCGCCCCAGTGCAGGCTGGGCTCGGCAAGTCTGCGCCTCGCCGGGCGGGGCAGGTCGGGGGCGCGAGGGGCGCGGTGTTCCACGCGGCCCCGGCGCGAGGAAGGCCCCATTTCGTCGGCCACGGTCCCGAGGACAGAGCACACCAATGGTGGTACCTTCATCCCGCCGCCCATGGGAGGTCCGTGATGGCCCGCATTGCCCTTCTTTTCCTGTTCGTCACCCTCTCGATCGGCGGCTGCGCCAAGGATCAGACTGCCGGCGAGGCAGGCACCGACGGCGGGTCCACCGGAGATGGCTCAGACGGATCCGATGGGACCGTCGAAGACGACGGCACCTGCGACGCCGACAGCGACTGCGACGCCTGTGAGATCTGCGAAGACAGCGCGTGCGAAGACGGCGATCGCAACAACGCGGTGGACGAGGCCGACACCCTGCTCTGGGAG
>JBDQIL010000834.1:0-3034 GCA_040264415.1 Myxococcota bacterium | reverse complement strand
GGGCGAGGGCGGCGGCGACGGGAGCGGGGATGGCCGCCAGGAGTGGGCTGGGCGCCGGCACCGGCGGTGCGGGCATCGGGTCGGCGCGTGCGGCTGGCGCGCCGCCGGCCGCGAAGGCGGGCTCAGGCGGTCCGGTTCAGGTCTCTGCGCAGCGCCGCGCCGGGGTGACTCTCGGTCACGGTCGCGAGGTGCTCCGGCGTGCCGGTCGCCACGACGCGGCCCCCGTTCGAGCCGCCCTCCGGCCCCATGTCGATGATCCAGTCGGCATTGCGGATGAGTTCGAGCTGGTGCTCGATGACCACGATGGTGTGCCCCTGGTCGGCCAGGCGGTGCAGCACCGCCACCAGCTTCTCGATGTCGGCGAGGTGCAGTCCGGTGGTGGGCTCGTCGAGCAGGAAGCAGGTCTCTTTGGTGCGCCCCACGAGCTCTTTGGCGAGCTTCATGCGCTGTGCCTCGCCGCCCGACAGCGTGGTGGCGCTCTGCCCCAGGCGGACGTAGCCGAGCCCCACGTCGTAGAGCGCCTTCAGCCGCGGCCGCAGCCGGCGCTGGTGCTGGAAGACCTCCACCGCCTCTTCCACGGTCAGGTCGAGCACGTCGGCGATGCTGAGGCCCTTCCACCGGGCCTCGAGGGTCTCGCGGTTGAAGCGGCGCCCGCCGCAGGGCTCGCACGGCACCCACACGTCGCTCAGGAAGTGCATCTCGATGAGCACGGCGCCGCGGCCCTCGCAATGGGGGCAGCGGCCGCCCTCGGTGTTCCAGGAGAAGCGGCCCTTGGCCCATGCGCGCTCTCGAGCGATGGGCGTGGCGGCGAAGAGCTCGCGGAGCGGACCGAGGAGGTCGCAGTAGGTGACCGGCGCGCTGCGCGGGGTGCGACCGATGGGCTTCTGGTCCACGACCACCAGCCGCTCGGGGACCGGCCAGTCGAACTCGCTGTACTTCTTGATCGTACCCGCCTTGCGTGCGCGCTCACGGGCCGCGCGGGCGGCGACGCCCTGGCCCTCGATCCAGGGCCCGAGGTGCCCCATGACCACCGAAGACTTGCCGGAGCCCGACACCCCGGTGACCACCGTGAGGGCGCCCCGGGGGAAGCGGGCCTCCACCGACTGGAGGTTGTGGACCCGCGCTGGGGGCGGGCAGAGCCACGACGCGGGGCTGCGGCGCTGTTCGGGCACGCGGATCGCCCGCCGACCCGACAGGAAGTCTCCGGTCAGGCTGTCTCCTGCCAGCACCGCCGCGGGCGTGCCTTCGGCCACGATCTCACCGCCGTGCTCGCCGGCCCCCGGCCCCATGTCGATCAGCCAGTCGGCCGCCCGCATGACCTCCGGATCGTGCTCGACCACCACCAGGGTGTTGCCCAGGTCGCGCAGGCCCGAGAGGGTGGCCAGCAGGCGGTCGGTGTCGCGCGGGTGCAGCCCGATGGTGGGCTCGTCGAGCACATAGATGGTGCCTGTGAGCCGCGAACCGAGCTGGGTGGCCAGCCGGATGCGCTGGGCCTCGCCGCCCGAGAGGGTGCCGGCTGCCCGGTCGAGGGTGAGGTAGCCCAGCCCGACGTCGCTCAAGAAGGACAGGCGCGATCCCAGCTCGCGCACGGCCTGCTCGGCGATGAGGGCGTCTGAGGCGCCGAGATCGAGGTGGGTCCAGAAGGCCAGGGCCTGGTCGACCGTCATGCCGACCGCCTGGTGGATGCCCGTCCCGGGCGGCTGCTCGTCGTCGGCCGGCGGCGTGTCTCCGATGGTGACCGCGAGCAGGGCGTCGCGCAGGCGGCCGCCGGCGCAGGTGCGGCAGGTGGTCTCGCGCCGCACCCAGTCGTGCTGTCCGCTCCATCCGTCGACGATGCCGATGATGCCCGGCCAGTCCTGCTCTTCTTCGATGCGGGTGACGCTGCGCCCCCAGCGACGGGTGTAGGCGATCGCGACCGGCCGCTTCAAGCCGTGGAGCATGGCCCGACGGAACCGCGGGCTCCAGTCTTGGACCGGCGTCTCGGGGTCGGTGTCGTAGGCCTGGTAGAGGGCCTCGACCAGCGTGCGCTTGCGGGCCGAGCGAAACAGCACCGCGCCCACCCGCCCATCGACCGCCTCGGCGAGCGGGAGGTGCGGCTGGGGGATCAACAGGTCGGGGTCGACGTCGAAGCGACGGCCCAGCCCGTCGCAGTCGGGGCAGGCCCCGAGGTGGCTGTTGAAGGAGAAGTGGCGGGGGGTCAGCTCGCCGCCGTGGACCGCGCCGTGGTCGGGGCACCAGGCCGCCCGCGTGAGCACGAGGTCTGGGGCGTCGCCCCGATGGTGGAAGCGGCAGCGGTCGGCGCCCCAGCCATACGCGGTGGCGATGCCCTCGGAGAGGCGGTCTGCAGGGGCCTTCCGGGGGTCGAGGCGATCGACCACCAGCGCGCGCTCACCCAGGGCAGCGTCTTCGCCCAGCTCGGCCATCTGCTGCTCCAGCGACACCTCACCTTGGGGGCCGAAGGCCCGGTCGAAGCCCTCGCGGCGGAGGTCGGCGAGGCGGGTGTCGGCGGGCAGCTCGGCCAGCAGCCAGCCCTTGCCAGACGCGGCCTCGCGCAGGTGCCGGGCGCCCGCGCTGGGGCTCCAGCTGCGCAGGTGCCGCGCGCACTGGGGGCAGTGGGGCTGCCCGATGCGGGCGTAGAGCAGGCGCAGCGAGTCGTAGATCTCGGTGACGGTCGCCACCGTGGAGCGTGGGTTCGACCCTCGGTTTCGCTGATCGATGGCGATGGCGGGCGCGAGGCCTTCGACCTTGTCGACCGGCGCCTTGCCCATGCGACCCAAGAACCGGCGCGCGTAGGTGCTCAGGGCCTCGACGTAGCGGCGCTGGCCCTCGGCGAAGAGGGTGTCGAAGGCGAGCGAGGTCTTTCCGGAGCCCGAGGGGCCCGTGATGACCGTGAGCTTGCCTTGCGGGATGGAGAGGTCGACGTCTTTGAGGTTGTGGGTCTGAACGCCGGTCAGCGTGATGCGCTGGGACGCCGCCGTGCGCCGCTTCTTGCGGGCGCGGGAGGGCACGAAGGGGGCGGGCGGCGCCTCCGCGG
>JBDQIL010000833.1:0-3035 GCA_040264415.1 Myxococcota bacterium | reverse complement strand
TCGCAGGGGGGCATGCTGGCCTGGATGCTCGCCCTGCATCACCCCGATCACGTCGACGCCGCGCTCCCGCTCGCCGGCTTCGTGCCTGCGCCCTGCCTGCCTTCGGGCCCGCCGCCAGCCAGCGCGCCGCCCGTCCGCGCCTTCCATGGCGACGCCGACGACCGCCTCCCGGTGCAGAACCAGCGCGACGTGGTGGCCGCGCTGCAGGCGCAGGGCTGGGACGCCGCGCTGCGCACCTACCCAGGGGTTCGGCACCACCTCAACGCCGAGATCCAGGCCGATCTGTTCTCGGCGCTCGGCGAGCTGCTCCCCCCCCGGCGCTGACCCAGCCCTAGCGCACGCGCCGCAACACGATCGGCTCTTCGCCCTTGGGGCCCATCATCAGCATGCCCTCGCCCGGCAGCGTGAGGATGAGCTGGTCGGTGCTGCCGCGGGGGTCGGTGGTCTCGACGAAGACCTGCAGGCCGTCTGCGCCGGTCACCCGGTACTTCACCTCGTTCTCCGCCCCGTTCGCCCGCGCGGTGAAGGAGTCTTGGCCGATGACCATGCGAGCGTCGCGCAGAGCGGTCCACATGGCCTGCATCTCGACGAGGTCGGGCTCGGTGGGATCGGCGGCCGCGCGCCGACGGGCGTCGAGCACCTGCTGCTGCTGCTCGGCGGTCAGGTGCGCCCCGGCCATGGCCTTCGCCGTGGGGTCTGCGTCTTGGAAGGTGAACTCCATCATCAACGGCAGGTGCGCCAGCGAGGCGGGCCCCAGGATCATCCACTCGCCGACGATGGCCTTCGCCCCACTGAGGGGCGCGGCGGCCGACACGGCGCCCGCGGGCGACGGCGCGCCAGGCGCAGCGTGGGCCACGGGCGGCAGCAGCGCCAGGGACACCCCGACGAGGACGGCAGACAGGACGAGACCAACACGCATGGGCACTCCAGGGCGCAGACGACACCGTAGCCCGGCGGCGCCTTCCCCCGGACCGCAGCGGGTTCGACTCCGCGACCCCGCGCGTTCCCGATCGGTCTCAGGCGTGCTACCCTAAGAGTGATGAAGGTCGCCCTCACCGCCATCGACCTGCCGATCTCGCGCCTGATGCGGGCGCTCTGGGCTGACGAGCGCGGCGCGAGCCACCTCGAGTACGCGATCATCGCCTTCGGCGCCGGCACCTTCTTGGTCGCCGGGCTGATCGTGCTGAGTGGCGGCCTCGAGACCTTCTTCAGCCACACGGCAAGCGTGCTCGCCTCGCTGCTCTGACGCCGCGCCGTCGCTGGGCAGCGGCGTCCGCACCCGGAGAGCCATGAGCCCGCACCGGCCACTGCCGTCCATGCCGCGGCCGGTCCTGGTCAACCTCGAGAGCACGCTCGGCTGCAACCTCGAGTGCGTCATGTGCGGCAGCCACCTGTCCGGGGTGACCAAGCTCCGGCGCAGCATGTCGCCCGAGCTGGTGGCTCAGGTCGAGCGCGAGGTGCTGCCCGGAGTGGTCGACCTCGCGCTCACGGTGGCTGGCGAGCCCTTCATGACGCCCAAGCTGGCGTCGTTCGTGGCGCTCGCGGAGCGCGGAGGTCAGCGCCTGCAGCTCAACAGCAACGCCACGCTCCTTCGCGACAGCGACCTGCTGCGACGCATCTTGAGGCAGTCGTCGGCGGTGCGCTTCTCGGTCGACGGCGCCACCGCCGAGACCTACGCGTCAATCCGCGGCCAGGCCGACTTCGACCAGGTCGTCGCCAACATCGCCATGGCCAGCCGGGTGCGCGCCGAGCTGCCGCCCGCTGAACGTCCGCGACTTGCCCTCTGCATGGTGCTCATGCGGCGCAACGTCGAAGAGCTCCCCGCCATGGTGGCCTTGGCCCACCGGCTGGGGATGGACCAGCTCGAGGTCGCCCACCTCACGGTGCTCACGCCCGACATGGACGCCGAGAGCCTCCGCCACCACCCCGCGCTGTGCGACCGCATGCTCGCCGAAGCGCAGGCACGGGCCGACGCGCTGGGCCTGCGGGTCGTGCTGCCGCCGGCCATGCAGCGCCCCCCGCCTGCGCCATCCCCCGCGACCCGGGCGCGGCTCGCCCTGCAGGAGCTGCGACGCCTGCGGCCCCGGCAGGCCCGCCGCGTCGCCCGACGCGGGCTGCACCGGGTGCGGCTGCGGCTGTGGGAGCTGCGAGCGGGCGGCCGCGTGCCCTGCCACTTCCTTCAAGGCGGCGTGTTCGTCACCATCAACGGCGACGTGGCCCCCTGCCCGATGCCCGGCCGTCCCATCGCGGGCAACCTGCACGAGCGGTCCTTCCGCGACATCTGGAACGGACCGGTGCTCACCCGCATGCGCGAGGGCTTCCTGCGCGGAGAGCCCGAGCGCTGCTGCGCACACTGCAGCCAGAACCCGCACGGCTACGACCCCGCAGACGAAGCTACGGCGCGCCCCCCGCAGGGCTCGTTCTGAAGCGGAGCGGCAGCGCGGTCAGGCCTGCCGGGTGTAGCAGTCGAGCAGCACCGTGGCCGGGCCGTTGCCGGTCGGGGCCTCGATGGTGGTTCGCACCTGCAGCGCGTCGCCGGTGTGCTCGAGTTGTCGCACGACGCGGGCGCCATCGACCGTGAGCTCCTGTCGGGCCACGCCGCTGTCGTCGAGCGACCAGGTGGCGGCGACGTCGAGGCCCTCGCCGTCGTCGAGGATGAGCCGATCTTCGATGGGGATGACCTCGAGCTGCCGGCCCAGGGCCACACCAGCCGCATCGACCTGCGGCCCCGCCCGGTCTTGGCTGACCCGGGACCAGACGCCGCCCACGCCGGTGTCGTCGTCTTCTTCAGCCAGCGCGGCCGGCCCCAGGAATCCGAGGGCGGCGGCGACGACGAGCGGATGAACTTCAACCTTCATGCACCCTCCTTAGGCGCCTGCGGTCGCTCGGCAAGCCACGAGACGGAAAAAGACCGTCTCACGGAAGGCCGCCGCGCCCCGATGGGCTGGCGTCGGACGCGCTCCGCGGTTGCCGACCGGGGGCGCCGGAATACCCCGTCCCCAGCCGCGCCTCCGGAGCCCCCCCTGATGATCCGC
>JBDQIL010000832.1:0-3043 GCA_040264415.1 Myxococcota bacterium | reverse complement strand
TCCTGAGCGACGCTTGGATGGGAGATCTGGGCGAGTACCCGCCGCTGGTCCCCGCCCTGACGGGCGCGAGGTGGTGCGCCCAGTCATGGGTGGTCTGCACGGCGCAGGGGATGGCCGGGCCGGCGACGACGGCGACCGGGCCGTCGGGCAGGCTGGCCAGCTGCGCCGAGACCGCGGCCAGACCCAGGTCGTGGGGAGAGGGGGGCCGCAGCCACACCTGGGGACACTTGGCGTCGACGCCGCCAGCGGGGGCGTCGGGCAGGGGGACGACCACGGCGGAGGTGGCCACCACCCACCCGGTCGCCGCGGCGCCGCCGCCGGCGATCCAGGCCCGCCAGCGCTCGGTGCGGCCCAGGGCCACCCCACACAGCAGCGCCGCAGCCGGGCCCAGGGGCGCCGCGAGGCGAGGGTACTTCTTCGGAACGAGGGTGAGCACCGCCGCGCCCCCCACGAGCCAGGCCAGCCCGATGGTCAGGGTGCGGCGGTCGCGGGCCGAGGCGAGGCGGCCGACCGCGGCCAGGGCGCAGAGCGTGAGGGCCGGGCCGAGCACCAGCGCTGCCAGCGCCCAGGGGTAGTAGGCCGCGTGGGCCGCCAGATCGCCCCCGCCCGCCGCCGAGGCGGCGCCGTAGGCCACCTGATCGGCCCAGTGGCGCGCCACCCAGGGGCCGGCGGTCGCGGCCGCGCCGAGGGCCACCAAGCTCCAGCGCCATCCGAGGCGCCACCCCGCCGCCAACACCGGCAGCGCGGCCACCAACACGACGGTTTGCTTCATCAGCAGGCCCACGCCCAGGGCGCACCCCAGCGTGAGGGCGCGCGGCGCGGATGGCCGCTCGGCCGCCCACGCGGCGACCGCGATCGCGACCGCGACCGCCGCCACCACGGCCGACTCGGGCATGAAGTGGCGGCCGAGCCCCAGGCCGAGCGGCAGGGTGAGCGCCGCCACGAGGGCGCCTGTCGCGGCGACCTCGCCGTCGCCGCGCCCCGTCAGGCGGCGGGCCAGGGCCGCGGTCGCCAGCGCCGCCACGAGGGGAGCCACCAGCAGGCCGGCCCGCACCGGCCACGCGCCCGGCTGCCCCAGGCCCGTCAGCCACCACCACGCGCCCGTCAGGGCGGGGACCAGCGGCGGGTACTCGCCCAGATCTCCCATCCAAGCGTCGCTCAGGAAGGCCGCCCAGTCGCCCGCGCGCAGCTGCGCCCGGAACAGCTCCGCGGCGCCCACGTGCCCCTCTTCGTCGCCGTCCCGGACGAGGTGATCGGCGCGGAGCCACGCCAGGTTGCCTGCCAGCCACACCGCCACGATTCCAGCGCGCGCCGCCCGCACCTACCACACCCTCCCGCCGTGCAGGAAGACGGCTATACCAACAATATTGGCGACCGAGAAGGCGATCCCGGCGCGGCGTGGGAGCGCGGCGGCGCCTGCCATCAGCAGGGGGCCGGTGAGCGCGACCAGGGGCAGGTAGTAGTGGGTCGGGTGGTGGTCGACGGTGCAGAGCAGCGCGCTGTAGGCCAGCGCCGCGAGCAGCAGGCCGCGGCCGCCGGCGCGGGCCTCGGTGTCGCGGCCCGCCACGAGGGCCACCGCCGCCAGCGCGACGCCGCCGCCGGTGTAGGCGAGCCAGCGGCCGTAGAAGGCGGGGATGCGGGGGAGCAGCGAGGTGGGCGCGTAGTCGTCGTGCCAGTGCTCGGGGAAGGTCTCGAAATACAGGACGAAGAGCAGGTCGTCGGCGTGGCCGGTGGCCATGGCGGCCGCGGCGACCAGCCCGCCCAGGGCCACCAGGCCGATGAGCAGCCCCGCGTAGGGGAGCGGCCGTCGCACGCGCTGCCCGACCCACGCCGCGGCCAACAGCAGCAGCCCGAAGACCGCGCCGGGCCACCGGAGCGCCTGGGCGGCGGCGCCGAGGCCGCCGAACCACCCCCGTCGTCGCTCGACCGCCGCGGTCGCGGTGGCGAGGATCGCGGCGGCGTAGAGGCTGTCCGGGAAGTTGGCGGACGCCGGCTCGAGCATCATCAGCCCGTGGCAGGCCACGAGGCCGGCCGGGGCAGCGGCCGCGATCAGGGGCGCGCTGGGGGCGAGCGCGCCCCCGAGGCGCACCCCGCTCGCCCCCACCAGCGCCAGCACCCACAGCAACAAGAGGTTCGCCGCGGGCAGGTCGTCGCGCACCAGCAGGGTGCTGGTGGCCAGGATGGGGCTCCAGCCGGGCGGCTGGTTCCAGGTGAACCACCGGTCCTCCAGCACCTCTTGGGCCCACACCTGGTTCTCGACCTGGTTCAGCAGCTGGTAGTAGTGGGTGTACCGGAGCTCTCCCGCGGCGTGGAGCGCCCAGACCGCGTCGGAGCCGGGCAGCAGGTACACCGCGTCGCCGGTCACCTCCACCGGCAGCTCTTCGCCGGGAGCGAGATCGAGCTCGAGCACCACCCCGGCGGTGCCCCGGTCGAGGTAGCGGCGGACGGCGCCCTCGTCGGGCTCCTCCACCATGGAGCGTTGAACGATGACCTCGCGGCCGGCGACCGACAGGCGGCTGCCGATGGGGCCGCGGACCGCCAGGGCCACGCGGCCAGACGCGCCGGCGACCGTCGCGAACGTGGCCCCTTGGGCGGTGGGGGTGAGCTTGAGCGCGCCCGCCTCGGGCCACCCGAAGGGCTCGGGGGGGCCCCAGCCCAGCCCCGGCCGCAGGTCGAGGGGCTCTTGCGGCGGGTGGTCGGCGTCGGCCACGTACCAGTAGCCGTCGAGGGGTCGGGCGAGGTCGTCGGCCCGCCAGGCGGCGAGGCCCACCACCGTGGCGGCCACCAAGGCGACGCCCAAGGCTTCGAGCCGCGGGGTGGCGCGCGGCGCGGCGGCGCGGCGGCTGGCGGCCAGGCCGAGCCCCCACCACAGGGCCGCCATGCCCAGCAGGCCCCAGCCGGCGGCGTGGTCGCGGAGGCCCACCTCGCGCACCAGCGCGACGTCGAGCCAGGTGAGCAGCAGGCCCACCCAGGCCGCGTCGAGGCCGCGGGAGAGGCGGGTGCCGGCGCCCGCGCGGTCGAGCCAGCGCGCCCACCCGAGGCC
>JBDQIL010000831.1:0-3047 GCA_040264415.1 Myxococcota bacterium | reverse complement strand
GGCCTGGATGGCGAAGCCGCGCTTGTCGTCCATGCTGTCGCCGGGGAGCTGGCCCGCGAGCGTCTGGAAAGCGGCGTTGCCGGCGAACTTCGACGAGGCGACGTCTTTCCAGGTGGAGATGATCTTCTGCACGAAGCCGGGCCCCAGGGGGAGCATGCCGTCGAAGACCACCCACGAGGCCACCCGAACCAAGTCGTAGCGGGCGTAGTCGGCGAGGGCGCCCGTGAAGCGCTGCAGGCCGTCTGCGTCGGCGGTGGGCATGCCGTTGAGCGTCCCGAAGGCGACGAGCTCGGCCACCAGCTTGACGCCGGCGTCGAGGGCCTGGGTGGTGTCGGGCTTGGGCGTGACCTTCTTGAGGAAGCCCAGCGAGCCGAACAGGTCGGCGGCCTTGCCCATCATGGCGCCGGCGGCGGCGGCCTGATCGACCGTGTCCACCATCCGGTAGATCTGCAGCGCGCGGTTGTACTTCTCGCCGTCGCGCAGGCTGAGCTGGCGGGCGGTCACCGCGAGCTGCAGCGCCAGCTTGGGGGGCGCGTCGGGCCCGCAGACCTCGCGGGCCAGGGCGTCCACCGACGTGACGTTGTCCCACTCGCCCGGCACGATGCGGTCGAGGGTGCGCAACACGGTGACGGTGAGGCCGTCGGTGGGCAGGGCTTCGAGGGCGGTCAGGGCGGACATGGGGCCTCCAGTTGCGGGGCCCACCCTATCGGAATCCCACCCGGGATCAGAGCGTCTGCAGCGCGATCCCACCGATGAGCGCGCCGGTGCCCACGAAGCCGGCCGTGGCCATGCCGACGCCCAGCCACACCAGCGGCGAGGTGCGGGGGCTGAGGCCTGCCACCGACACCTGCTCCGTCTCTCCGGGCCGCACGTCGAGGGTGGCGCGCACCGGCCGGTAGCCCTTGAGGGTGAGGGTGACCTTGTGGGTTCCGGGGGGCACCGGCATCGTCATCCCCGATCCAAGCTGCCCCTTGGGCGCGCCGTTCAGCCACACGTTCGCGCGGCTGGGGAGGCCGGCCACGTGGATGGTGCCGTGGCTCGTGTGGGGCGGCGTCGGGGCTGCCGCGTCATCGGCGGGCGGCGCCTCGCCAGGCGGGCCCGCGACGCCCATCAGGCCGCGAACCAGCGCCTGGGCGGTGTGCTCGTCAATCAAGCCGTTTCCGCGCATCACGCACGCCTGGTAGACGAACCACGACCGAGCGAGCGCGTCTTCGCTGAGCAGCCGGCGCTCCACCCGCCGCTCCGACGACAGCTCTCCGGCGCCCAGGCTGCCCCGCAGGGCGGCGTCGACGGCGAGCCGCTGGTCTTGGGAGAGCCGCTGCTCCGGTTTGAGCGGGGCGCAGGCCCGCCGCGGCCCCGCGTCGGCGGGGAGCAGGGTGGCGAGCGACAGCAGGAGCGGGGCGAGCATGGGGTCTCTCGGCAACGGAGGCCCGACTGCGACGGGTCACGCGGCGCGGCATTCGATGGCCGCGGTCGAAGCGATCCTCCCGACCGCGCAGGCGCTATGATGACCGGCATGCGCACCCTCGTCTTCGGCCTTCTGCTCGCCGCCTGCTCTGCCCCGGAGCGCGAGCCGGTCGACGCCGAGCCCGCCCCCGAAGACTCCGGTGTCGTCGAAGACCCCTGGGATCCCGACGCCTCGCTCAAGGACAACTGCTGGCCCGACCTTGGCAACGCCAGCGGCGGCTTCCCCGACTACGACCCGCTGGGCATCACCCCCGGCCGGCACTGCTCGGGCACCAACCACCAAGACATCGACGGGGTCGAGAAGGTGGTGTTCTTGGGTGACTCCATCACCGCGGGCACGCCGCCCACGCCCGGCGACCAGATCTACCGGGCCGTGCTCACCGAGTCGCTGAAGGCCCGCTTCGGAGACGACCTCGAGGTCGCGGACTGCTCCGAGTTCGGGGCCCGCACCGACGACTACCTGCGCGACCAGATCCCGCGGTGCTTCCCCGGCGTCGAGCCCAAGCGCACCCTCGTCATCACCACGATGGGGGGCAACGACACCTTCGCGGCGGCCTCCGACGTGCTCGATGGCGGCGGCACGGGCGACGCGCTCGACACCTTGAACGAGGCCATCGCCCACCAGCGCGACGCGATGCGGTGGTTTCGCGACAACGAAGCGACCCTGTTCCCGGCCGGCGTGTTCGTCATCGCGGGCAACGTCTACGAGTTCACCGACGCCACCGGAGACATGTCGTCGTGTCCGCTGGCCGAGACCTTCGGCTTCGGCGGCGTCATCCCCGAGCTCCGCGACGCCTACATCTACCTGAACGAGGCCTTCGTCGAGATCGCGGTCGAGACCCGGACCGACTCGATCTGGATGCTCGAGTCGTTCTGCGGGCACGGCTTCTTCGCGGGGGACCCCACCAACGAGTGCTACCGCGGGCCCGACGCCGAGGTCTGGTTCGACGCCACCTGCATCCACCCCAACCCCGCGGGGCACGCCGCCGTGGCCCAGATGTTCCTCGACGTGGTGGCCGAGTGACCGCTCGCCTGCCGCGCGTCTTGCTGGTCGTTCGGCACGCCAAGAGCGCGTGGGACTCCGACGCGCTGACCGACCACGCCCGGCCCCTCAATGGCCGGGGGCGCCGCGACGCGCCGCGCATGGGCGCGGCCCTCGCTGCCCGCGGCTGGCGGCCCGACCGGGTGCTGTGCAGCGACGCGAAGCGGGCCCGGCAGACCTGGTTGGGCATGCGAGGCGCCTGGGATGAGTCGCCCCCGCTTCGGCTCGAGCGCCGCCTCTACCATGCCGGCGCCGACGCCGTCCGCGACCTGTGCGTCGGGCTGCCCCTCGACCTCGGCTGCCTCGCGGTGGTGGGCCACAACCCAGGCTGGGAAGAGCTCATCGAAGACCTCACGGGCCTGCAGGTCCGCCTGACCACCGGCAACGTGGTGCGGCTCGAGGGCGACGGGCGCAGCTGGCCCGACGCGCTCGCGCGCCCGTGGCGGGTGGCCGCGGTGCTGCGCCCGCGCGATCTCGACGATGCGCCGGGTGGGTGAGGGGGCGAACGGGCCGCGGCGGTGGCCCGGGTGGGTGACCG
>JBDQIL010000830.1:0-3048 GCA_040264415.1 Myxococcota bacterium | reverse complement strand
GTTTCGCGTCGCGGGGCAGCCACTGCGCAGAGCATCGGCACAGTGCCGACCTTGTTCACCGCCGTGAAGTCCGCCATGTCCACCAGATACACGCCAACGAGCAACTGCCGCCCATGCCGCAGCCCTCGGACCCCCGGCCTCCCCCTCCCGCGCCGTCGGTGGCACGCCGAAGGGCGCTGCGCGTGGCGGGGTACCTGGCCCTGGTCGTGGCGATCACGTGGCCGCTTGCGCTGCACCCCGCGTCCACCATGGCGGGCTTCCCCAACGTCGACGCCCAAGACACGGTGATGCTCCGCGGTCTGCTGGCCGACCTGTTCGTCCACCCGTGGCAGGCGCCGCACTCCCAGCAGATCTACTTCCCCACCGGCTTCCCGGTGCTCCACCTCACGCCGAACCTGCTCGACCACCTCACCGCCGCGCCCTTCGTCTGGCTGCTGCCCTTTCCATTGGCCGACAACCTGTGGTGGGCGCTGGTGCTCTTGCTGAACGGGCTGGCGGGGCACCACCTGGGACGCACCGTGGGGCGCACCGAGGCGTCCGGTTGGGTCGCCGGCGTGGGCTGGCTGACCGCCGAGCCGCTGCTGCGCGAGGCCAACCTGCACCACGCGCCGCAGGCCATGACCTTCTTCGCGCCCCTCTATCTCGCGGCGCTGGTGCGGCTGTGGCAAGCCAACCGCGCCGGCGCGGCCCTCCCCGGGCATCGGGGCGCGGCGGCGGCGGCGGCCTGGCTCGGGCTCGCGTCGCTGTCGTACTGGTACCAGGGCCTGTTCCTCGTGCTCGGCACCCTGCCCCTCTTGCTCGGCCTGCGTTGGCGGCAGTGGCTGGTGGGAGCCGCCGTGCTGCTCGCCGTGTGTGGCCCCTTCCTCCTGCCGCAGCTGCTGCTGTGGGACGACCTGCCCCTGACCGCTGGGCGCATGCAGCCGGCGCCGGCGCGGGCCGACGCCTCGTTCAGCGTGCTGCCCGATGCCGAGGTCTTCGTGGCCCAGCACGCCTCCGATCTGCTGTTCTGGCTGCGTCGGGTGCCGATGGACCTCACCAATCGCGTGTCTCTGGTCTTGCTGGCGGCCGCGGCGCTGGGCTGGCGGCGGCTGCCCCGCGGGCTGGGTTGGCGCTTGGCGGTGCCGAGCCTGGTGGGCGCGGTGATGGTGCTCGGTCCGTATCTGCGTTGGGGGGAGGGGCTCGTGGTGGTGGGTGACAGCGTCATCCAGCTCCCCTTCCAGATCATGCGCGATCTGCACCCGTTCCTGGCGCGGCTCACGTGGTCGGAGCGGTTCGGCATGCTGATCCCGCTGGGTCTGATCGCGCTGGCCGCGCGGGCGCCGCGCGCCGCGTGGCTGGCCGCTGCGATCGGGCTCGAGAACCTCGCGGTGAGCGCCAACGCGCCGCTGCAGTCCACTTCGTTCAAGCACCAGCTGTGTTGGGCCGATGTCCCGTCTGGAGACAGAGCGATGTTGGTCCTACCCTTTCGACGCGCCGGCCTGCGCGCCCCCCGCGTGGGCGTGCACCGCCGCATGCACCGCCGCCCGGTGGTCAACCCGGTGCTGCTGCCCCCCGGCGCCGAGACGCCACGGGAGTGGGGTCAGTGGCTCGAAGACCAGGCCCTCATCCGGTATCTGACCGCCTACGAGGAGGGCGAATGGCCCCCCGATCCCGGCCCCGAGGCGGTCCGGTCGCTGCGCGAGGCCGGCGTGGGCGTCATCGCCATCGACGTCGAGCCGGGCGGGCCGCTCACGGGCGGCGGCGTGAACCGCTACCGCACCGGCCTCACCCGCCACCTCGGGCCGCCGATCGATCTGGGCTGCGCGCTCATCTGGTGGCTCGACCCCGACACGGCGCCGCCCGCGCCGCACCCCGACCCGGAGGGCTTCCGCGCCGAGGCTGCGGCCTGGAAGGAGGCCCACCCGGCCCCCGCGCTCGACACCCTCATCCAGCCCACCTGGGACACCATCCAGAAGCAGCGGCCGGCGGCCACGGGGGCCCGGTGACCGGCGTCGGCGGCGAGCCGGTGACCGGGGCGCGCGCCAGCGGCCGGCGGGTCGAGTTCCTCGAGGTGCTGGGCCGCGGCGGCTTCGGCGCGGTCTACCTGGCCGACGTCCATGGCCAGGGCGGGTTCGTGCAGCGACTGGCCGTCAAGGTGCTCAATGTCGACATGGCGGGGTCGGCCGACATCGCGGCCCGCCAGCGCGACGAGGCGCGGTTGTTGGCGTCGATCAACCACTTTGCGATCGTCAAGGTCTTCGACCTGTGCGAGATCGACGGCCGTCCGGCGGTCCTGATGGAGGTGGTCGAGGGCGTCGATTGCGCGGCGCTCGTGCGGGAAGGGCCGCTGCCGGCCCGCGCCGCGCTGCAGGTGGTGGGCACCGTCGCCAGCGCGCTCGACGCAGCCTGGCAGTCGCCCAACCCCCGAACGGGGCGCCCGCTTCGGGTGATTCACCGAGACATCAAGCCGGCCAACCTGCTCGTGTCGCGACACGGCGGCGTGAAGGTGCTCGACTTTGGCGTGGCGCGCGGCGACTTCGACCGCGAAGGCCGCACCGAGTCGGTGCAGTTCGGCACCATGCGGTACATGGCGCCCGAGCAGTGGCTGTCGGCGGAGGTGGGGCACGGGGTCGATGTCTACGCCCTGGGCGTGACGCTGGCCGAGCTGTTGGCGGGCGCCCATCTGAGCCGGGCCCCCCTGCAGCGCGACCACTTCGACGCCCACGTGCAGGCCGCCCTCGACGCCGTGATCGACCCTGGCTGGCCAGATGAGTTCTCGGCGGGCGTCGCCGGGCTCTTGCGCGGCATGCTGGCCTTCGACTGCGCCACGAGGCTGTCCGCGGCTCAAGTGCACGACCTGGCGCTGGCGTTGGCCGATGAAGCGCCGGGTCGCGGGGTCGTGCGCTTCGCGCGGCAGGCGGTGCCGCCGCTCATGGCGGCCCGCCGCGAGAAGCTCGCCCTCGAACCGCTGATGGCAGCCTCTCCCCTCTCCTATTCGCCGGTGGCGTCGCCGGTCCCCGACCCCGGCGCGACCCCGGGTGCGCGGCCGACGGTGGCCGAGGCCACGCT
>JBDQIL010000829.1:0-3050 GCA_040264415.1 Myxococcota bacterium | reverse complement strand
CCCTGGCCATGCTGCGCAACCCCACGGTCTACGCCGACGACTTTCGGGTTCAGCTCGTCCCCTGGGCCACCAACTCGCTCTGGTTCACCCTCGACCCGCTGCTGGCTCCGCTGCTCACCGTCGAGCAGAGCCTGCAGCTGAACGCCACGCTCGCGGTGCTGGCCATGCCGCTCGCCCTCGCGGCCTACACGCGGGTGCTGGGCGGGCGGGCGTCCATCGGCGCGCTTCTGGGCGCCGCGGTGGCGTTCAGCCGCCCCCTGCTCTGGGGCTTCTTGCACTACTCGCTGTCTCTGCCGCTCGGCATGGCCCTCCTGGCGCTCGACCTCGACCGGGCGCGGCGCCCCGGTGGGCGCTCCTTGCTGCGCGCTGGGGTGCTGGGCGCTGGGCTCGTCTTGTTGTTCATCGTGCACGCCCAGACGCTTGCGTTCGTGTTTGGCGCATTGGGTTTGCAGCGGCTGGTCGTTTCGACCCTGGGTGTCGATCCACGATCCGCCGGGCTGCGCTTGGGGGCCCGGTTGGCGCGCGGGCTCGCGGCCCTGGCGGCGCCGGCTGCGCCCGCGGCGGCGATCTTCGGGGCGTGGGTGGCTGAGAACCTGGTGGCGCCCGCCGCTGCCGAGGCCCCGCTGGGCACCCTGACCGCCGGGCTCGGGGCGCGCCATGTGCCCATCCCGGATGCGCTCCAGGCCTTCCCCCTCCACCTGCATGCCTACCTCAAGGACTCGCATCTCGACGAAGTCTTCACGGTGGTGCTGTTGGCGCTGGCCCTCGCTGGAGGGGCGCTCGGCCTGCGCGGGGCCGCGCGGCGGAGCGACCGAGCCTCCACCGCCGCAGCGGCCACCTCGCTCGGGGTCGCGGCCGCCGCCTTCGCCCTCTACCTGCTGCTGCCGCTCCACATCCGCGGGCAGTACTACCTGTCCACCCGCATGGCGCCGTGGGTGCTGCTAGCGCTGCTCCCGTTCGCGGCTGCGGCCGCGCTTCCGACCTCTCTCGACCGCGCAAGGCAGGCGCTCGCGGCGGTCCTCGCCGCGGGTGGTCTGGCGGTCGCCGCGCACGCCGTGCTCGACTTCGACGCCGAGAGCGAGCCGCTCGACCGATTGCTCGCGTCGGTCGAGCCCGGCAGCAAGCTCATGCTGTGGGCCCAGAACCGGAGCACCCGCGCGGTGCCCAGCAACCCCTACACCCACTACTTGAGCTGGGCGGCGGCCGAGACCCTCGGCACCACGCACTTCTCGTTCGCTGAGTTCCGCCCGAACCCGGTCGTCTACCGCGACCGGGACACCATGCAGCGGTCGATCCCGGGCGAGGAGTTCAAGGCCTGGTGCACCGCCTTCGCGGGCTACGCCGCCGACGTCGACTACGTGGTGACCCGCACCTCGCGGCGCAAGCGCCCCATGTGCGGCGCCCTCGAGGTCTACGCTGACCACTTGTCGGTCGTGGGCCAGGAGGCCGACTGGACCGTCTACCGGGTCACAGCGCCCCTGCCGGCGGCCGACGTGCGCTGCCCCTGCCCCAAGCGGCGCTGAGATGCGACGCCCGCTGGCTGGGGCGGGCCCGCGCGCCCTGCCTGCAGGCTCCCCGCTCCTCCCCATTCGCGGGCCCGTCAGTCGGTGGCGCTGCTGGTGGACCGCTCGATGAGGAACTCGACCCGGCGGTTGAAGAAGCGGCCGGGGTCGGTGAGGTTCGTGTCGACCGGCAGCGTCTCGCCATAGCCCTTGGCGATCAGGCGGCTGCTCTCGACGCCCTGGCTGATCAGGTACTGGCGCACGGCTGCGGCCCGCAGGCGGCTGAGCCGCAGGTTGGCGGCCGCTCCACCCACGTTGTCGGTGTGGCCGGCGACCTCGAGCAGGCGGATGTCGTCGTTGCGCTTCAGGATGCGGGCCACCGCGTTCAGCGTGGGCAGGCTCTCCGGCCGAATGGTCGCGCGGCCGAAGTCGAAGCGCACCTGATCGGTGAGCTCGATTCGTTGGCCGCTCGGCCAGGCGAGGCCCGGGCAGCCGTCTGACCGAAGGGGGTCGGCGTCTGCGTGGTCGGGGGTCTCTGGGCAATCGTCGCGGTAGTCGGGGACCTCGTCGGAGTCCATGTCCGGGCAACCGAACGATCGCTCGGGGCCGCGCACGTCGGGACACTCGTCGATTCGGTCGGCGAGTCCGTCGTTGTCGAAGTCCGGACAGCCTTCGGTGTAGAGCGGGCCGGGGTCGAAGGGGCACTGGTCGTTGCCGTCGAGCAGGCCGTCGAGATCGTTGTCGGGCTCGGGGCAGCCGTCGCTGTCGCCGTAGCCGTCGCGGTCTTCGGGCTCGTCGGGGCAGGCATCGACGCTGTCGGGGACGCCGTCGCGATCGCGGTCGGGGTCGGGACAGCCGTCGCCGTCGCCGCCGGGGCCCTCCGGGGTGGACGGGCACAGGTCGGCGCCGGCGCGCACGCCGTCGTTGTCGGGATCCGCGTCGTCGCCGCGGGCCTGCCAGCCCACCGACATCAGCACGCGCCAGGCCGGGCTGCCCTCTCCGCCCGTCAGGCCGGCGCCGCCCGCCAGGGTGCCCAGCAGGTGCTCGTCGATGCCGACGGTGAGGTAGGCGTGCGCGTCGACCGGGTCGGGGGTGCCGGTGGTCGGCTGGCCGTTCTGGCCGCGAAGGAGCGCGGTGAGCTCTGCGCCCAGCACGATCCCGGGCGACACGGTGGCGTCGAGGCCCGCGCCCAGCGACGTGCCGCTGGCCTCAGGAGCGCCGCCGCCGTGCCAGCCGCCGTTCAGGCGCCAGCCGACGCCGCGCCCGGGCAGGCCCCGGACGGTGGGTGCGGCGGCGGTGCGGCCGCCCAGGGCCACGGTGACGCCGCCGGCCGTGGCGCCGCCGGTGGCCTTGGCCGCGTCGCCGGTGGGCAGGTCGACGACCGGCGCGACCGCGAGGCCGATCCCCGAGTCGAACTGCAGAAACGGGACCGTGGCGCCCAAGCGCAGGTCGCCGATCCCGCCGCTGCTGAACTCGTTGCCGGCCGCGTCGGACCGGACCAGGCTCGGCCAGACGGGCAGCGCCACGTCGAGGCGCACCCGCTTGATG
>JBDQIL010000828.1:0-3050 GCA_040264415.1 Myxococcota bacterium | reverse complement strand
GCGGCGGGGTGGTTGCTCAGGCGGGTCATGCGGGTCTTGTCGCCCAGGATGCTGCCGCCGGTGCGCGTGCTCGACGGGTCGATCGCCAGCACCGCGAGCCGGTGGCCGCGGTCGACGAGGCGCAGCCCCAGGGTCTCGATGAAGGTGGACTTGCCCACCCCGGGCGTGCCGGTCACCCCCACCCGAACCGCGCGGCCCGTTCGCGGCATCAGCCGAGTGAGCAGCGTCGCCGCGGCGGCGCGGTGCCGGGGCGCCCGAGACTCGACCAGGGTGATGGCGCGACCGAGCACCGCCCGGTCGCCCGCGATCACGCCGGCCTCGAGCTGTTCGGGGTCGAGCCGGGGGCGCCGGATCACCCGCGGGCGCCGTCGTCGTCGTCGAAGCCCAAGCGCTCGCGGGTGGTGGCCAGCAGCGACAGCGCCGCTTGGGCGATGACCGTGCCGGGCCCAAAGACCGCCGACGCCCCCAGCTCGAGCAGGCGCGGCACGTCGTCGGGCGGCACCACCCCGCCCACCACGATGACGATGTCGGGGCGGCCCAGCGCGGCCAGGGCGTCCCGGAGGCGCGGCACGAGGGTGAGGTGGCCGGCCGCCAGGGACGACACACCCACCACGTGCACGTCGTTCTCGACGGCCTGGCGGGCGGTCTCGTCCGGCGTCTGGAAGAGGGGCCCGACGTCGACGTCGAAGCCCAGGTCGGCGAAGGCCGTGCTGATGACCTTCTGCCCCCGGTCGTGGCCGTCCTGGCCCATCTTGGCCACCAGGATGCGCGGCCGGCGGCCCTCGAGCTCGGTGAAGGCGCCCACGGCCTGCTGGACCGCGCTGGCGGCGTCGGCGCCGGCGGCCTGGTCGCGCGACAGCTCCTTCATGTAGACCCCCTGGATGGACTGGGGAGCGGCCTGGTGGCGCCCCCACACCTGCTCGAGCGCGAGGCTGATCTCCCCCACCGTGGCGCCCGCGCGTGCGGCCGTCACCGCCCGGTCGAGCAGGTTGCCGTCGCCGGTCTCGGCGCAGGCCGAGAGCGCAGCGAGGGTGGGACGCAGCGCGGCCTCGTCGCGCTCGGCCTTGAGCCTGGCCAGGCGCGCGAGCTGGGCGCTGCGCACCGCCGAGTTGTCAACCTTGAGCACATCGAGCGGCGGCTCGTCGTCGAGGCGGTAGCGGTTCACGCCTACCACCACCTGCTGGCCCGAGTCGATGCGGGCCTGCGTGCGGGCGGCGGCCTCTTCGATGCGGGCCTTCGGCACCCCCTGCTCGATGGCCGAGGCCATGCCCCCCAGCGACGCGATCTCGGCGAGGTGCTCCCGGGCGCGGGCGACCAGCTGGCCGGTGAGCGCCTCGACCGCGTAGCTGCCGCCCCAGGGGTCGACCAGCGCGGTCGTGTCGGTCTCGTCCTGCAAGAAGAGCTGGGTGTTGCGCGCGATGCGGGCCGAGAAGGGCGTGGGCAGGGCCAGGGCCTCGTCGAGCGCGTTGGTGTGCAGCGACTGGGTGCCGCCCTGTGTGGCCGCCATGGCCTCGACGCAGGTGCGCATGACGTTGGTGAAGACGTCTTGCGCGGTGAGCGACCAGCCGCTGGTCTGGCTGTGCGTGCGCAGGCTGCTCGACTTGGGGTTCTTCGGGTCGAAGCGGCCCACGAGCTCCGCCCACAGCAGGCGCGCCGCCCGCAGCTTCGCCACCTCCACCAGCAGGTTCATGCCGATGCCCCAGAAGAAGCTGATGCGGGGGGCGAAGGCGTCGATGTCGAGCCCGGCAGCCACGCCCGACTCGAGGTACTCGAGCCCGTCGGCCAGCGTGTAGGCCAGCTCGATGTCGGCCGTCGCCCCCGCCTCTTGCATGTGGTAGCCCGACACGCTGATGCTGTTGAAGCGGGGCATGTGCTCGGAGGTGTAGCGGAAGATGTCCGCGATGATCCGCATGCTCGGCTTGGGCGGGTAGATGTAGGTGTTGCGCACCATGAATTCTTTGAGGATGTCGTTCTGGATGGTGCCGCTGAGCTGCTCCGGGGCCACCCCCTGCTCCTCTGCCGCCACGATGTAGAGCGCGAGGATGGGCAACACCGCTCCGTTCATGGTCATCGACACGCTCATCTGGTCGAGCGGGATGCCGTCGAAGAGCAGGCGCATGTCGAGGATGGAGTCGATGGCCACGCCGGCCATGCCCACGTCGCCCTCGACCCGCGGGTGGTCGGAGTCGTAGCCGCGGTGGGTGGCCAGATCGAAGGCGATGCTCAAGCCCTTCTGACCCGCGGCGAGGTTCTCTCGGTAGAAGGCGTTCGACGCCTCGGCGGTGGAGAAGCCGGCGTACTGCCGGACGGTCCACGGCCGGTTCGCGTACATCGTGGCGTAGGGGCCCCGTACGAAGGGCGGCAAGCCCGGGAAGCCCGGCTCGACGCCGGCCGCGTCGCGGTCGGCTGCGCCGAGCACGGGGTCGACCGCGAGGCCGCCCGGCACCTCCCAGCGCGCCGCCGCCGGGGTGGCGGGCGCAGCGTGAGGGGCCGGCGTGGCCCAGGGCACTTCGGTGAGGTCGGGGACGCGGCTCATGGGGACACCTCGACGCCTGCGGCGCGGAGCAGCTCGCACAGGGCGGCGTGGACGTCGGTTCCGTGGGCGAGGCGCAGCGTGACGCCCGCCGCGCCCAGGGCGTCGGATCCGCGGCCGGAGACGGCGACGGTGGTGCCCGCCGATGAGAGCGTGGCTGCCAACGCGGGGCCCGCGTCGGCGAGGGCCGGGTCGCTGCCGCAGAGCACCGCGACCGGCTCCGGCACCCCCCCGTGGAGGCCCGCAGCGGGTCGCTCGACGACGGTGAGGCCGCCCGCCGCGAGGAGGTTCTCGATCCAGCTGGTGCGGGCGCTGCGGTCCTTCAGCGGGCCGAGCGTGACCAGCGCCACCGAGGGGCGGTGGCCCGCTGCCGCGGCGGCGTCGGCCGCGTCGCGCAGGGCCTCCCAGGCGCTCGATCGGGACCGGCGGGGGAGGACGGCGGCCGGGTGCGCTGGGTCGGCGTGTGGAGCGGCTGGCGCTGACGGCGCGGCCCGATCGACGGCAGGAGCCGGGAAGG
>JBDQIL010000827.1:0-3057 GCA_040264415.1 Myxococcota bacterium | reverse complement strand
GTGCAGGGGGAGCCCGCCGACCTCGATCTGCTGGCCAGCTTCCGCACCACGCTCCCGGTTCGCCTCGATGCAGCGCTCGAGCAGGCGCTCGCCGTCGCTCCGGCGCCGGGGGTGACCCCCACCGGCTGGAGCCCGTCGGTCGACCTGGCGGTCCACGCGCACCTCGGCGCCGACGCCCAGGCCGAGATCGCCGCCCTCCACCTCGACGATCCTGCGGCCGCCATCGAGACCTGGGCGGTGGGCGCCGCGCAGCGCCGCCGGGCCATCGAGCGGGCCCGGGCCGCCGGCGCGCGCGACCCCGCCGCCCTCGCCACGCACGCCGCCTACCTGCCCGAGCGGGAGGCGCGGGCCGCCGAGGCGGCGGTCACCGACACGCTGGCGCTGGCGACCGTGCTCGACCTCGCCTGGCCGGTCGACCCGACCGCCCGCGTGAGCAGCGGCTTCGGCCCCCGCCACCACCCCACCTTGAAGCGCGCCAAGATGCATGAGGGCGTCGACATCGCGCTGCCCATCGGCACGCCGGTCCACGCGGCCGGTCCCGCCCGGGTCGCGCGGGCCCGAGAAGATGCGGTCAACGGTCGCCACGTCATCCTCGACCACGGCCACCGGGTGCGAACCGCCTATTGCCACGGCGACGCGCTCCATGTCTCGAAGGGCGATCGGGTCGAGCAGGGCGAGCCCATCCTCGATTCGGGCAACACGGGCCGCTCCACCGGCCCTCACCTGCACTTCGGCCTGCGAATCGGGGGCCGGCCGGTCGACCCCGCGCCCTTCCGAGCGCGCGCAGCCGCCGGGCGGTCGGCGCGGCGCGCCCTGGATCCGGTCGCGCCCCCTCGACCGCCCGCGGGCACGGGGTAGAAGTCCCAGGACCGGCCCTCCGGAGACCCCATGACCACCCGCGCCGTGCTCGTCTTGTTCCCCCTCCTGGCGCTCGCCTGCGCCGACAAGTCCGGTGACTCCGGCGCGACCGATGGCACCGACGGCGCGGCCGACGGCGCCGACGGGGGCACCGCCGACGGGGCCGATGGCGCCGCCGACGGCGCGGATGGCGGAGCGGACGGCTCCGATGGCTCCGATGGCACCGACGGCGCCGTGTCCTGGTCGAGTGACGTGTGGCCGGTCATCGAGGGCCACTGCCTGCCCTGCCACACCGACGACAGCTTCCACCCGGGCTTCCTCATCACCGATGCGGCGACCACCTACGCCACCTTCACCACCGACGCGCCCGACCGCACGGGCACCCACAGCACCTACGTGGTGTCCGGTGACGCCGCTGGTTCGCTGCTGATCGACAAGATCGCCAACGAGTCGCCGGCATACGGTGGCGAGCGCATGCCCACCAACGGCGACTTCATCTCGGCCGACGACGAGCAGCTGATCCGCGACTGGATCGACCAGGGCGCCCTCGACAACTGATCCGCGCCGCCGGCCATCCCGATGCCCCTCACCGGGGGCAGTCGGGTGGCGCGGGTGGCCCGCTCCGTGGGCCGCCGCCTGGCCTAGCCGCCAGTCACCCACGCGTCCATGGCGTCGGCACGGGCGTCGATCCAGTCCTCGATGTAGGCTCGCTCGCCCGCCGGGTCGGTCCAGTCGCCCGCCGCGCCGCGGGGCGTGGTCCAGCGGTCATAGGCCCGGTAGGCGTCGCCCCACTGCTCCCAGTCCCGGTCGCGGTTGGGCCCCAGCTCCTCGACATAGCCGGCGATTCGATCGGCGAGCCAAGCGGGATCGAGGGGCCCGCCGTCGCGCAGGGTGGCGTACCGAGCCTGCGTGCGCGCCCAGCCGTCGGGGTGGGCGTTGAGCAGCGCGAAGACCCGGTTGCGGTTGTGGTAGTCGGCGATCTCGGCGGGGCTGAGGCGCAGCGTGTACCAGTTCTGTCCCCACGACGCGTTGAAGTCCCACGGGGTGAATCGAAACCGCCCGGTGGCCTCGTCTTGGTAGAGGTGCGCGTTCTTTCCGGCGGAGTCCTGCGACTGGCTGAACATGATCAGCAGCTGCCAGTCGATGAACTCGTCGAGGTCGATCCAGCCGGACCCCTCGGCCTGCAGCCGGTCGGGATCGGCCCCGCCGGTGAAGGCGACCAGGTCGCGCAGGCTGGTGAAGTCGGACGCGTCCGCCCCCTCCTTCTTCACCCACCCCACCGCGAGATCGGCCTTCGGGGCGCCGCGCGAGTCGGTGAGGGCGAAGTTCGCGTCGTGGCTCACCGACTTGTAGAGGTCGCCCTCGCCCCCGAAGCCCATGTGGCGCGCGAACTCGTCGTCGATGCGGTCGCATCCGAGGTAGAGGCCCCGGTAGGCGCCGTTCAGGTAGACCACGGTGAAGAAGGTGCGCGGGGTCATGCGAGCGGCGCCCAGCGCCTCGGCCATGGCCGCCCACAGGTCGAAGACCAGCTTCTGACGGAAGCCGCTGTTGTCATCGAAGGGGGAGGTCAGCACGAGGTGCTCGCGGGACCGCTCCCCCCACTCGGCGATCTCCATCTCCTCGTCATCGAAGTCGAGGGTGTAGCTCTGTTTCGGGTAGAGAACGCTCGACGCCCCCCGCACCTTGGCCGACCCCTCGATGGCGTGGCCGCGCACCGTGATGGTGGCCGGGCGATCGGACTCGGTGAGGGCGCCGTCGGCCTCGATGTGCACCACCGGCAGGCCCCACTCTTCGGTGTAGGTGGCCGGGTCGGGCGGGCGCGCGCCGGGCGCGTCGGGCTGGTCGGCGACCCAGAGGGTGAGCGTCGCCGTCTCGGGTGCGCGATCCGAGCCCGGCGCCTGGGCCGCGAGGGTGAGCTCGATCCGCCCGCCGTCGCCCCCGTCGGTGGTCCAGCGGAAGTCGCCCGTGTCGGGGTCGAGGGTGGCGTCGTCGTCAGCTCCCAGCACGGCGAAGGTGGTGCCTTCGGCCTGCGGCTCGGCGCAGGCCAACGTGAAGGCGATGGTGTCGCCCTCGGAGAAGTAGGGCTGTTCGAGGTCGTGGTTCAGGCCGCATGCGCCCGGCGGCGCGGTGTCGCTGCCGCCCGCGCCGTCGGCTCCCGCCCCCACCTCGGGCGCCGCCGTGTCGTCGCCGCGCTCACCC
>JBDQIL010000826.1:0-3070 GCA_040264415.1 Myxococcota bacterium | reverse complement strand
CGGCGCCCGGTCGAGCCACTCGAGCGCGAAGCCGGCCGACAGCGGCCACGGGGCCACCCAGCGCCGGCCCACCAGGGCCGCGACGTCGGGGCCGCGCGCCAGCAGCAGCCGCCAGCCCACCGGGTCGGGCCAGGTCGCGCCGCCCACCCCCGCGAGCAGCCGCATGCAGACCACCACCGCGATGCCCCCGAGCAGGGGCGCGTAGCGATCCCAGGCGGGCCGTCGCTGGCGGGCGAGGTCGAGGAGCAGCAGCAGCGCGGGCAGCAGCACCACCGACTCCTTCGTCAACCCCGCGAGCAGCGTGAGGCCGAAGGCGACCGCCAGCCTGCCTCGGCGCGGGTTCGGCTCCGCCACACACACCAGCGCCCACAGCCCCAGCGCGGCGGCCATCGGGTCGTTGCGCGCCGCGACCCAGGTGACCGCCTCCACCTGCACCGGGTGGACCGCGAACACCGTCGCCGCCAGCACGGCCGGCCGCCAGCCGAGGGGGGCCTCGAGCAGCCGATAGACCGCGGCCACCGACAGCAGGTGCCACGCCAACCCGTGCAGATGGTGACCGGCCGGGCTCAGGCCCCACGCCGCGCGGTCGAGGGCGAGGCTCACCAGCATCAGCGGCCGGTAGTAGCCCGAGACCCCCTCCCCCACTGCTGTCGACGCCCAGAGGTCGATGGCGAAGAACCGGGGCAGGTTGGCCAGGTCGTGGGTGAGCAGGTTGCCCACCACCAACCCCTGGTCGTCCCACACGAAGCCCGCGGCTGCGACGGGCAGCCAGACCACCGCCGCACCCGCCAGCAGCAGCGTCAAAGCCCATCGGCGCTTGGGGTCGTCGCTCACCACGCTCCGCTAACCACCGCGCGGTGGGGCCGATGAGGGCTGGTTCAGAAACGACCGATGGGCGGCCCCCGAAGGAGCCGCCCATGCGGTTTGACCTGCGAACGGAGCCGAAGCGCCCGTCCGCCCGTCACGACATCAGTAGACGTCGTTGGCGGAGTTCATCACAGCGTTGATGGACTTGGTCGAGGTGAAGGACGACTGGGTGCCGTCGCCGTCCACGTCGGCGATGCCGGTGACCGTGAAGTCGGTGGACGAGGTGGTGACGACCTTGTAGGCGCCGCGAACCTTGCCGTCGGGGGCCCAGCCGAGGGTGTCGAAGCTCGAGCCGACGGTCCAGTCGATCTGGGTCTTGCCCGGCGAGCTGGTCGGGTGGAACGAGGTCTGCTGGATGAAGGTGTCGAACGCAGCGTCGTAGGCGAGCTGGGCGGTCTTGATGCCGTCCACGTTACTCGGAACCTCAGCGCGCTTGGCACGGTACTGCATGGCCACGAAGTTCGGGATGGCGATGGCGGCGAGAATACCGATGATAGCGACAACGATCATCAGCTCGACGAGAGTAAAGCCCTTCTTGTTCAACATGGCGGGTGCCTCGGTGCAGGAGTGAACCGGCTGCAGAGAGCGCCGGCGGGTTCAAGCGGTGGAGTCACCGCTCGTTGCCAGAAGGTACTTCAAGATCCGTGCCAACCCTCAAGTGAGCCGATCTGGGGTCGATTGGGGGTCGAGACGGGCCCGATCTGACATTCTGCGTCAGATCGCGGGTGACAATTGTCGTCACCCTGACGCACAGGGGCAGGCGCCCACCGTCACGTGTCGAGGTCGTACTTGGCGAGCCGGTAGCGGAAGCTGCGGAAGCTCATCTGCAACAGGCGCGCGGCCTGCGTCTTGTTGCCATCGGCCTGCTCCATGGCGGCGACCAGCCACCGCTTCTCCACCGACGCCAGCAACGCGTCGAGGTTCATGCCTTCGTCGGGGAACGACGTGGGGGTCTCGATCTGACGCGGCGGCAGGCTCTGGTTGAGCATGCGGTCGGGCAGGTCGGCGCGGCGCAGCAAGGTGCCCTCGGACAGCGCCACCGCCCGCTCGATGACGTTGCGCAGCTCGCGAACGTTCCCCGGGTAGTTCCAGAGCTTGAGTGCCTGCAGGGCGTCGGGCGCCACGCCGCTCACGGGCTTGCCGTACTGCTCGGCCACCTGGGTCACGAAGTGCGACACCAGGGCGTGCACGTCTTCCGCGCGCTCGCGCAGGGGCGGCAGGTGAAGCTGCACCACGTTCAGCCGGTAGTAGAGGTCCTCCCGAAACTCGCCAGACTTGACGCGCTCCTCGAGGTCGGCGTTGGTCGCGGCCAGGATCCGCACGTCGACCTCGACCTCGCGGGTGCCGCCCACGGGGGTGAACCGACGCTCCTGGATGGCGCGCAGCAGCTTGACCTGGGTGCCGAGCGGCAGCGAGTTGACCTCGTCGAGGAACAGGGTGCCACCGTGGGCCTCCTGCATCAGGCCCTGCTTGTCGCGCACCGCGCCGGTGAACGCGCCGCGCTTGTGGCCAAAGAGCTCGCTCTCCACGAGGTTCTCGGGGATGGCGCCGCAGTTGATGGCCACGAACGCGCCCGAGGCGCGGTTGCCCGAGTAGTGGATGGCTCGGGCGACCATCTCCTTGCCCGTCCCGCTCTCGCCCGAGATGAGCACGCTGATGGGCGTGTCCTTGACCCGGTGGATGAGCAGGTAGACCGCCTGCATCGCCTTGGACGAGCCCACCAGGTTGCCGAAGTGGTAGCGCTGCTGCAGCGCAGCCTTGAGGCGGGTGTTCTCGGCTTCGAGCTCGCGTCGGCCCAGCGCGCGGCGAACCACCAGCCGCAGCTCGTCGTTGTTGAAGGGCTTCAAGACGTAGTCGGAGGCGCCGTGCTTCATGGCCATGACCGCGCTCTCGGCGGTGCCGTAGGCCGTGACCATCACCACCTCGAGGTCGGCGCGCCCGTCGTCGAGCCCCTCGGCCGCCCGGGTCTTGAGCGCCCGCAGCAGCTCCATGCCGGACATGCCGGGCATGTTGAGATCGGTCAGAACGAGGTCGGGCCACTGGACCTCGGCCAAGCGGAGGGCCTCGTCGCCCGACGCCGCGACGCGCACGGCGTAGCCGTCGCGCTCGAGCAGGATCTGGAGGAACTGGCGGAGGGAGAGGTCGTCGTCGACGACCAGGACATGCTCACCGGACACGGAGGGACTCCGGGGGGGGCTTGGGG
>JBDQIL010000825.1:0-3071 GCA_040264415.1 Myxococcota bacterium | reverse complement strand
GGTCACCAGGACGGAGAGGTAGCCGTCTTCGGAGAGCTCGACCGAGCTGGCCGCGCGGCAGGGGCGCCACGGGCTGGGGTTGGCCGCCAGCAGCTCGTTGAGGAAGGTGAGCGCCTCGTCGATCGACGTGGCCGGCGACGGGCCAGCGAGCGTCGAGGAGACGCCCGCCCAGCTCGGACCGCGCGCGCAGCCCGGCGGTCGCCGGCTCGACCACGACGCCCACGCCCAGCGGCATGGGCACGGCGAGGCTCGCGCCCCCCGCCCAGTCGCAGTGCTCGCCCAGCAGGCAGACACGGCCGGGGTATCGGACGGCGATGGCCAACAGCCCTCCTCGGGACGGTCCCCGTCGTAGCCCACGGGGTCGACCTCTGCCGGTCACCGTCCGATGAGGGGGGAGGGGCCGTGCTACGCTCCGATCGCACCGTGGAGGCCGCCATGACCCGCACCCCGCTTCGATGGCTCGCCGTCGGGTTCGCGCTGGCATCTGCCCCGGCGTGGGCTCAGGATCCCGCCGACGAGGCGCCCCCCGCCGAGGGTGACCCAGCCACGGAGCCCGAACCCGAGCCGCCGCCCCCGTCGATCGACGAGGCGCTCACCTTCCTCAACGAGCTGCTGGCGGCCAACCCCAGCCCGTGGCGCCCCTGCCGCGCGGCCAGCTCGGTCGAGCTCTCCGAAGACGGCTACCTCTCCGTCCTGGTGACCCGCGCCGCGTACTGCGAGGACGCCCAGCTGCGCGCCCACGTGCGCGACCTCGACCCCGCCGCCATCGAGGTGGTGGTGGAGCAGCAGGGGGCGCTCTCGCTGCCGTGTCGGGGCGGAGACACCTGCGGGCGCTACGCCCAGAAGCGCAAGGAGCGGGTCGACGACGCGTGGCAGGTCCGCGACGACGACTGGGTGCCCCGGGGGCCGCCCGGCCAGCCCCACCTCATCGACGCGCTCACCCTCGAGATGGCGAGCGACGCCAAGGTCGCGGCGCTCGCGTCGAGCAGCCTCGCCTACATCGCGCGCAGCGCGGCCGCGATGCCCGCGTACGCGCCCCCGGCTGATCCCTTCCAGGGGCGCATGGCGGTCGGTCCGTCCACCGAAGCGGCGGCCGTCGAGCCCTGAGAGCGGCAGCCCGAAGCCGCCGGCTGCTCAGCGCTGCTGCACCGAGATGCCGTCGAACCACGCGGTCCCGGACACGGTGGAGCTGAGCTCGAGCACTGCCCCGGTGGCGCCGTCGGGTGCGGCGCCGCGAATGGTGAGCGGCTCCCAGCCGTGGGTGCTCAGCCGCCCGATGGCGCGGGTGGGTGCGGCGAGCGGCTGGCCGCCAGCGTCGATCCAGGTGAGCGACATGCCCACGAAGTCTTCGCGCTGCAGGTACTCGACCCGCAGGTTCGAGGCCCGAAACTGGCACTGGGCGACGATGTGCGTGCCGGGCTCGACCGAGACCTCTTGACGCACCGCGGGGAACCAGCGGGTCGAGGCGTTGTTGTGGAAGCGCAAGCTGCGATTGCCGTCGAGCGCGGTGCCATCGTCGAGGTTGACGTCGCCGCGCGGGGTGCCGGGCTCGAGGCTCAGCCCTTCGACCACGATCCAGGCTGCGCCCAGCGACGTGGGAGACTCGAAGGAGCCCTCGGCCACGGGGAGCATGGAGCCGCTCCCGCTCGCGGCCGCAGATGGGCGCGCGCCGAAGTAGGTCACCAGGGCGGTGCGCGTCTCTTCGTCTCGCTCGGGCGTCGACGGCCACGCCATCTCCAGCGACCCGTGCAGCATCTTCTTCTTCTTCGCGCGGTAGGCGACCTCGACCCGCACATACCGCCCCTCGATGGGGCCGATTCGGACCGCGCTCAGCTTGTCCTCGTCGAACTTCGGGAAGTCGAAGCCCTCGGCGAGCTTGAGCGCGCGCTTGCGCTCGGTGCCGGTGAGCACCTGGCTGTTGCGGATGACGGTCTCGCCGCGGCGGATCCGGTGCAGCTCGGGTGGCGGCAGGGCGTCGATGTAGTCGATGACCACGTCATATTCGTCGGACGTGACCTGCTGTACGATGCCGGGGTGGCTGCTGGCCAGGACGAAGAGCGCCGGCCGGTCGAGCTTGGCGGCCGCCAGGATCTGGTTGAGCCGACCCACCGGGTTGCTGTCATCCATGCTGGCCACTCGCGCGGCGTCGGACCGCGCCTGGTCGGTGACGACCGGCGGCTCAGCGGCCTGCGCGGTGGCGGGCGAGCCAGCCAGCGCGAGGGCGAACAGGGCGGCGGCGAGGCGCATGGACACTCCAAGTTTGCTGGGGGGCTGTATCGCGGGCAGGACGCCGCCGGCGAGCGCCCCCCGCCGACTCAACCCGGCGCAGCCGCCTGGCTTCCGCGGCTACTCGACCAGGCGCAGGTGGCCCCGCGTCACGGCCGGCTTCTCTTCGGGGTCTTCTTCGGGCTCGGGCGCCGGGGCCGGCTCGGGGGGAAGCGGGAAGAGCGTGATCTGCTGAAAGGCAGACCAGGGCAACACGCAGTCGTACAGAGCGTCGAAGCTCAGCTTGATGGCCATGCCCTCGACCAGGAAGCGGGGGTCGTGGTGGATGTGGAAGGCGGCCTCGAGGCGCAGCGGGAGCCGCTCGGGGTACTTCTGCAGCACCGCCTTGGGCACGCTGCTCTCGCCGAGCTCGCTGGTGGAGAGCACCAGGTAGACGTCGACGCCCAGCGCGAACCCCAGCTTCAGCACCTGCTCGGCGTGGTTGCCGTAGGGGTCGAGGGTCGGCATCTCTGGGCCGGAGTCGTCGATGGTGGCCAGCGCGGCGCCCCCGCGACGCGGCCGAATCGCCTCGAGCCCCTTGCCGCTGTCGTCGTCGTCGGTCGCCGCTTCGGCTGCGGGCAGGCCCGCGACGTCGCCGGCGTTGATCTCCAGCACCTCGGCGATCTGCACCAGCTCGTCCACCGTGAGTGGCACGGAGCCCGCCAGCACGTGCTTGAGGTGGGCGCGGTCGATGCCGGTAGCGCGGGCGAGGGCGGCGGTGTTGAGGCCCTTCTTCTGGGCGACCGTGCGGAGCAGGTTGAGCAGGGGCTCGCTGGGGCGGGATGCCATGACAGGTGCTCCGAGGG
>JBDQIL010000824.1:0-3075 GCA_040264415.1 Myxococcota bacterium | reverse complement strand
CTTTTGGCCCGTGGGTTCACGGGTTCGGGGTGTCGTCGGCTGCCCGGGCGGAGAGCGCGGCCTCGTATTGGGCGCGGTCGGGGTAGGCGTCGGCGGCCAGCGTGTCGGCCAGCGCGACCACGGCCTGACGCTGCGGCGGGGTGAGGGGGTGCGGCACCTCGATCTGCACCTTGACGTGGAGGTCTCCGGGGCGGCCCTTGGCCTGGCGGAGCCCGCGGCCAGCGAGGCGGAAGACCTTGCCCGACGGGGTGCCGGCCGGCACCCGGATGCGGGTGAGGCCGTCGAGCGTGGGCACGGCGAGCTCGGTGCCCAGGGCGGCCTCGTCGATCCGAACCGGGACCTCGACGAAGAGGTCGGCGCCGCGGCGGCGGAACAGCGGGTGGTCGTCGACCGTGAGGAGCACCAGCAGGTCGCCCGGGGGGCCGCTCAGGCGGGGGTAGCTGCCCTTGCCGCGGAGCTTGAGCTTCTGGCCGGTGGCGACGCCCGCTGGCACCCGCACCTTGAGCTGCTCGACGTCGTCTCGCACGCCGGCGCCGGAGCAGCGCTTGCACTTCTCGGTGACGATGAAGCCGCGGCCGTCGCACCGGGGGCAGTCGCCGCGGAAGAAGCGTCGGGTGGACGACTTGCCGGAGCCCTCGCAGTTCGGGCAGGGCGTGCGGCCCACACCCGGCTCTGCGCCGCTCGCCTCGCAGCGGGTGCAGGGTGTGCGGCGCCGGAGCTCGACCACCTTCTCGGCGCCCAAGCCCGCCTCTTCGAGGGTCAACGCCAGCGTGTACTTGAGATCGTCGCCGGGCTCGCCCTTGCGCTTTCGCCCGAACAGGCCGGCCAGGGCGTCGGCGACGAAGGCGTTGAGCTCATCGGGGGAGGGGGGCTTGCCGTCGGCCCGGTACAGCGCGCCGAGGCGGTCGTAGCGGGCGCGCTCCTCTGGGTCGGAGAGCACCCGCCAGGCGTCGGCGATGTCGCGGAAGCGGCGCTCTGCGTCGGGATCGTCGGGGTTGCGGTCGGGGTGCCATTGCAGCGCGAGGCCGCGGAAGGACCGCTTGATCTCGTCCTGGGTGGCCGTCCGGCTCACACCAAGGACCTCGTAGTAGTCCCGCCGCGCCACGCGCCGCTCCTGGGTTCGACCCGCCCTTGCTAACCCACGGGGGGCGGGCGGACCGTCCCCCTGACGGCGACTCAGTCGTCGAGGTCCTCGCCGTCTTCGTCGAGGTCGCCGAAGTCGTCGAGGTCGCCGAAGTCGTCGAGGTCGGCAAGCTCGTCCTCCACCTGCTCTTCGAGGCCGCCGTAGATGGCCTCGGCGAGGGTCTGGGCGGCCTCGAACAGGCCGTCGTGGGCCGCCTGGATGCTGTCGATGTCGGAGGCGTTCATGGCGGCCTCGGCCTCGCGCAGGGCGTCGCGGACCGCCGCCTGGGCGTCGGCGTCGAGCTGCTCAGCGAACTCCTCGTTCGAGCGCGAGGTGCTGTAGATGAGCCCGTCGAGCTGATTCTTCGCCTCTGCGACCACCCGGCGCTGCTGGTCGTCCGAGCGGTAGACCTCGGCGTTGCGCACCATGTCGTCGATCTCCTCGTCGGACAGGCCAGACGAGGAGACGATCCGGAGGCTCTGGGCCTTGCCGGTGCCGAGGTCTTTGGCGTGGACGTGCATGATCCCGTTGGCGTCGATCTCGAAGGTGACCTCGATCTCGGGGACGCCGCGCGGCGCGGGCGGCAGCCCGTGCATCTCGAGCTTGCCCAGGCTCTTGTTGTCGGTGACCATCTCGCGCTCGCCTTGCACGATGTGCACCCGCACCATGTCCTGGTTGTCGCGCGCGGTGGTGAAGACCTTCGACTTGCGGCACGGGATGGTCGTGTTGCGGGGGATGATGACCTCCATCAGCCCGCCCGCGATCTCGATGCCCACCGAAAGCGGGGTGACGTCGAGCAGCAGCACGTCTTTGACCTCGCCCGACAGCACGCTGGCCTGGATGGCGGCGCCGACCGCCACGACCTCGTCGGGGTTGATGCCGCGCTCGGGCTCCCGGCCGAAGATCTCGGAGACCTTGCGCTGCACCCGGGGCATGCGGGTCATGCCGCCCACGAGCAGCACGGCGTCGAGGTCTCGGGCGGCCATGCCGGCGTCGTCGAGGCACTGGCGGCAGGGCGCCTCGAGGCGGGTGATCAGGTCTTCGACCAGCGACTCGAGGTGGCCCCGGTCGAGGTGCTCGGTGAGGTGGACCGGGCCGTCGGCGTTGCTGGCCAGGAACGGCAGGTTGATGTCGGTGGACGTGGTGTTCGACAGCTCGTGCTTGGCGTTCTCGGCGGCCTCCTTGAGGCGCTGCATGGCGACCTTGTCGCCCGCGAGGTTGATGCCGGAGGACTGCGTGAAGGCCTCCAGCAGCCACTCCACCAGCACGTTGTCGAAGTCCTCGCCGCCGAGGAAGGTGTCGCCGTTGGTGGCCTTGACCTGAAAGACGCCGGCGTCCATCTCGAGGATGGAGATGTCGAAGGTGCCGCCGCCGAGGTCGAAGACGGCGACCCGCTCGCGCTCTTTGCGCCCCAGGCCGTAGGCGAGGGCCGCGGCGGTGGGCTCGTTGATGATGCGCAGGACCTCGAGGCCAGCGATGCGCCCGGCGTCTTTGGTGGCCTGGCGCTGGCTGTCGTTGAAGTACGCCGGCACGGTCACGATGGCCTGGGTGACGTCGTCGCCCACGTAGGCCTCGGCGATGCTCTTCATCTTCTCGAGGATCATCGCCGAGATCTGCGGCGGCGAGTAGGCGGTGCCCTGCACGCTCACCCAGGCGTCGCCGTTGTCGGCCTCGACGATGTCGTAGGGCACGAGGGCCTGGGCGCGGGCCACGCCCGGGTGGTCGTAGCGCGAGCCGAAGAGGCGCTTGACCGCGAACAGGGTGCGGTCGGGGTTGGTGACCGCCTGGCGCCGGGCGATCTGGCCGACCAGCCGGCTGCCGTCCCCCGTGAAGGCGACCACCGACGGGGTGGTGCGGCTGCCCTCGTCGTTGGGGATCACCATGGGGTCGCCGCCCTCGACGATGGCAACGCAGGAGTTGGTCGTACCGAGGTCGATGCCGATGGCGCGGGT
>JBDQIL010000823.1:0-3075 GCA_040264415.1 Myxococcota bacterium | reverse complement strand
GGGGGGCCCCCACCCGGCCCCGGCGTGCCCCCCAGGTAGCCGTCTCCATCACAGCTGAGGAGCGCTTGGTCGGGGTCGCGCAGGCGGCTCCACCGATCGGTGAGGCCGACCCACGGCGGGCGGCCCTGATCGGTCTTGAGGCTGCGGCACACCTGCAGGGCCGGCGCCAGGCGCCCGCGGCCCATCGCGAGCAGCACGCCGTCGGGGCGCAGGCGACGCGCCTCGCGCACCGCGCTCGCCTGAGGGTCATCGACGATGAGCACCTCGACCAGGTCGCGGAGCTCGGCCACCACCCGCAGGCGCAGGCGGGGCTCGCTCTCCCAGAGCAACACGCGGGGCCGCGTCATGGCGCCGCCTGGAGGGTGGCGAGCAGCTCGGCGCCCGGCACCGGCTCGTCAATCCACAGCGACAGCGACAGCGCGCCCTGGAAGGCCAGCATGCCCAAGCCCCCCACGAAGCGATCCGCGAGCGCAGCGCGGTGAGGCGGATCGTCTTCCCAGTAGTTGACGTCGACCCAGGTGGACCCGCGGAAGGCCGCGGGGTCGAGGGCGCGGGTCGCGTCGCCGGAGCCACCCGTGCAGCGCACCACCAGGTCGGCGGTGGCGGCCGCGCGGGCGAAGACACCCGGGGTGAGCGGGCCCGCGTCGCCCTGCCCCCAGGCCGCCACCACGGCGCGCGGTGGTGTTGGGGGCGGGCGGCACCGGCCGGGCGGTCGGGGCGGCCGCCCGAGGTGGCCGAGGTGATCGATCAGCCCGACGCCGTCGGTGTTGAAGCCCAGCACCCGCCCGGACCGCATCACCAGGGTGTTGACCGACCCGGCGCGCCGCGCCGACCGGTCGAGCCCATCGACCTGGCTCACCACCGACTCCTTGAAGGGCACCGTGAGGTTGGCCCCCGCCACGCCCAGGGTGCGCATCGCCTCGACCACCTGGTCGGCGCGCGCGGGCTCGACCTCGAGGGCCAGGTACACCGCGTCGATGCCGCGGCGGCGCAGCGCCGCGTTGTGCATCTCCGGCGATCGAGAGCGCCGCACCGGGTGGCCGACCAGCGCCAGCAGGCGGGTGGACGCCCGTGGCCCTCCGGGCTTCATGGCGGTGACCCCGCCTCCAGCATGGCGCGGGCCTGGGCCACGTCTCGCCGGATCTGAGCGACCAGCGCTGCGGAGTCGGAGAACCGCTGCTCGGGCCGCAAGCGCTCCGCGAAGGCCACCTCGACCTGGCTGCCGTAGATGTCGCCGCGAAAGTCGAGCAGGTGGACCTCGACGAGGAAGCGCCCCCCGTCGAAGGTGGGGCGCACCCCGAGGTTCGCGACGCCCGGGCGCCAAGGCCCGGCGTCGATGCGGCCCCACACCGCGTACACCCCGGCCGGCGGCACCAGCTCGGCGTCGAGCTCGAGGTTGGCGGTGGGGAAGCCGATGGTGCGGCCCCGCTGGTCACCCGAGACGACCACCCCCCGCACCCAGTGGGGCCGGTCGAGCAGCACGCGGGCCGCGGCGACGTCGCCGTCGGCCACCAGACGCCGGACCCGCGAGGAGCTGACCACCGCGCCGTCGAGCTCGAGCGCCTCGACCTGCTCGATGGGGATGTCGGGCAGGCGCCGGCGCAGCAGCTCGATGGTCCCGCTGCGGGCCCGGCCGAAGCGGAAGTCGTAGCCGACGACGAGGGCTCGGGGGCGAATCCGGCGACCCAAGATCTCGTCCGCGAACCACTCGGGCGGGTGCTGCGCGAAGGCCCGCGTGAAGCGCTCGAGCACGACGACGTCGACCCCGGCATCTCCCAGCATGGCGACCTTGTCCGGCCACGGGCAGATTCGGGGCTGATGGTGCTGCGGCGCCAGCACCACCCGGGGCGGCGGGTCGAAGGTGTAGACCGCGACCGGGGCGCCCAGCTCGGTGGCGCGCGCCTGCACCCGGGACAGCAGGTGGCGGTGCCCCCGGTGCAGGCCGTCGAAGTTGCCGATGGTGAGCACCGGCCGCTGCAAATGGGCGGGGACGGCGGCGCTCCCGGCGAGGAGCAGCGGGCGCACGGGCATCGGCGGGGCCTTGGGCATGCGGCCGGCCTATCCCGAGGGGCAGGACGCCGCGAGCCAGCCCCTCAGGCGGCCACCGGCAGCTCGAGGCTCGGACGACCGAACAGGTAGCCCTGCATCAGCGGGACCCCGATCTCGGCCAGGACCACGGCCTCAGCGTCGGTCTCGACCCCCTCTGCCACCAGGCGAGAGTCGGTCACCTGCGCGAAGCGCGCCAGCATCTCGAGCAGCCGGCGCTTGCTCGGGTCCCGGTCGATGTCTGCGACGATGCTCCGGTCGGCCTTCACGAAGCCCGGCGCGGCCTGGGCCAGCATCAGCAGGCTTTGATGACCGGCGCCCACGTCGTCGAGGGCGAAGCGGAAGCCCAGGGCCCGCAGCTGGTCGAGGCGCCCCCACAGGCCCGACCCCCAGCGCTCCTGGTGGTGCCCGCTGATGTCGAACACGACCTGACGGGCGTGTGGGGCCAGCAGGCCCAGGTGCGCCTTGAGGGCGCCCATGTCGGCGAGCTCGTCTGGGTGGAGGTTCAAGAAGAGGTCGCGATCGTTGGGCAGGCGCGCCAGCCAGCCGCTCGCCCGCGACATGACCGCCTCGGTCAGCCGACGCAGCATGCGGTGCCGACGCGCGGCGCCCAGCAACAGGCGGGGATCCGCGAGCTGTTCGTCGGCGCACCGCATCAGGCCCTCGTAGCCCACGATGGCGCCAGAGCGGGCCTCGACCACGGGCTGCAGGGCAAGCTCGACCTCGGAGCGCTCCAGCACCCCCTCCAGTCGCAGGCGCTGCCCCTCGCCGTCGTCGGCGAGGTCGTGTTCGCTGGCCTGCTCGAGGGCCTCGGCGACGGCGCGGCGCAGCTCGTTGGGTCCCACCGGCTTGGTGAGCACCCGCGCGATCTCGCCCCGGTTGAGGGCCCCGAGGGTGGTCGCGAGATCGAGGTGCCCCGACACCAGCACCCGCGCACACCGTGAACGCTCGTCCCGCAGCCAGCGCAAGAGGTCGAGCCCCGAGCCGTCGCCCAGACGAAGATCGACCACCGCCGCGGGGGGGGGGGGG
>JBDQIL010000822.1:0-3079 GCA_040264415.1 Myxococcota bacterium | reverse complement strand
CCGTCGCACAGCTCGTCGGCGCCCGGGTCGCTCTCCGCCAGATCGTCGTCGCAGTCGCCGCCTTCGGCCAGATAGCCCTCCGGCGGGGCGCACGCCGTGACGTGGGTGGTGGCATCGACGCTGCCGTAGCCGTCGCCGTCGGCGTCGCGGTACCAGGTGGTGGCGTCGGGGACGCCCTCGTCCACCTCACCGTCGCAGTCGTTGTCGGCGCCGTCGCAGACCTCGGCGCCCCCCGGACGGGCCGCGTCACTGGTGTCGTCGCAGTCGCCGCCCCGGCTCACGGCGCCCGCGGGCGGCTGGCAGGCCGAGATCACCCCCTCGTCGTCTCCGAAGCCATCGCGGTCGGCGTCGGGGTACCAGTCGCTGCGCAGCCCGTCGTCGGCCTCGCCGTCGCAGTCGTTGTCGAGCCCGTCGCAGGCCTCTGGGGCCCCGGGGTAGACGGCTGGATCGCGGTCGTCGCAGTCGGCAGCCGCCTCGATGCCGTCGCCGTCGCGGTCGATGTCGTCGGCCTTGTCACCGCAGCCGGGCGCCAGGACGAGGGGCCAGAGGCGGAGGGAGAGGAGCGGGAACCCGCGCATGCCGGACTCCGGGGTGGTGGCGCGATCCTACCGCATCGGCGCGGCCCCGCCCGCTGGTGTTCACCGATAAATCGTTGGCAACGAAACTTCGTTGAGGTAGAGCAACGAAACTTCGGTGAGGTGGAGCCGGGCGCACCGAAAACCCAACCCGCACGCCCCCCGCTTGCATGGCACGGTCCTTGCTGTGCCTCAACCCACCTCGAACCCCCCAACCCTGGAGAGCTCCATGCGTCCGAACCGAGAAGGCAAGCGCGTCCCCGATGTCGAGCTGCGCGTCCGCAACGACGACCACTGGGAGACCTGGTCCACCGCCGACCTCTTCGCTGGCAAGACCGTCGTGGTCTTCAGCCTGCCCGGCGCCTTCACGCCCACCTGCTCCAGCTCGCACGTGCCCCGGTACAACCGGCTGGCGCCCATGCTCGCAGAGCGCGGCGTCGACGCCGTCTTCTGCGTGTCGGTCAACGACACCTTCGTGATGAACGCCTGGAAGGAGCACCAGGAGGCCGACCGGATCGTCTTCCTGCCCGACGGAAACGGCGCCTTCACTGACGGCATGGGCATGCTCGTCGACAAGTCGAACCTGGGCTTCGGCCAGCGGTCGTGGCGCTACAGCATGCTGGTCCGCGACGGGGTCATCGAGAAGATGTTCATCGAGCCCGAGGTCGAGGGCGACCCCTTTGAGGTCTCCGACGCCGACACCATGCTCGAGCACCTCGATGCCAACGCCGAGAAGCCGCATGAGGTGTTGCTGTTCACGAAGCCGGGCTGCGCGCACTGCACCCGCGCCAAGGCCATGCTGACCCAGCGCGGCATCGACTACGACGAGGTCCCCGCGACCCTGCACCGCCTGCACGCCGTGTCCGGCCAGGCCACCACGCCCCAGGTCTTCATCGACGGCCAGCACATCGGCGGCGCCGACGAGCTGGCGACCTTCCTCGAAGAGACGGGCTGATGGCGGGGGTCCCCGGGCTCGGCGATCTGGCGGCCTTGGTCTCTCGACCCGAGGCCACCGGTGAGCTGTTCACGGGGGCCCTGCACGCGCTCCGGGCGGTCGTGCCCTGTGACCTCGCCGCCATCTGGCGGCTGCGGGCCGACCGCCTCGACGTGGTGGCGGCTGCAGGCCCGCTCGCCGACGACGCGGTGTCGCGCCACACCTTGGCCTTGGCGCAATACCCGACCGTCCGGCGGGCCCTCGAGATTCGGCGGCCCATCCCGCTCGAAGCGCATCACCACGCCAGCGACGAGGGCGACCCCTTCGATGGCCTGCTCGACCTACCGGTGGGCCACTCCTGCATGGTGGTCCCGCTCTTCGCGGGCGAGCAGAGCCTGGGCATCATCACCCTCGACCGCTCGAGCTGCGGCGTGTACCCGGCGGAGGTGGTCGAGGTGGCGGGCGTCTACGGGCACCTCGTCGCGTTGGCGATGGCCTTCGCCGACCAGGCGGCCCGAATGGACCGCTACCGACGGGCCCTCGAGGAGCAGAACCGCCTGCTCACCGAAGAGGCGGGTGGCTCCCACGTCGCCTGTCGACGGCTCGAAGCGAGCGCGGCCCCCGCCATGACGACCGTGGTGCGGCAGGCTCGGCAGGTGGCGCGGGCTGACCTCCCCGTGCTCATCCAGGGCGAGACCGGCTCTGGCAAAGAGGTCTTCGCGCAGGCGGTGCACGCCTGGAGCGCCCGCGCCGACCGCCCCTTCATCAAGATCAACTGCTCTGCCATCCCCGAGAACCTGCTCGAAAGCGAGCTCTTCGGACATGTGAAGGGTGCCTTCTCGGGGGCCGAGCGGGCGCGCCCGGGCCGCTTCCTCACGGCCGACGGCGGCACGCTGCTGCTCGACGAGATCGGCGACATGCCCCTCGCCGCCCAGACGCGCCTGCTGCGCGTGTTGCAGGAGGGGGCCTTCGAGCCGGTCGGCTCGGATCGCACGGTCACGGTGGACGTGCGGATGTTGGCCGCGACCCACGTCGACCTCGAGCAGGCGGTCGCGGCGGGGCGCTTCCGAGAAGACCTCTACTACCGCCTCGCGGTCTTCCCGCTGCACGTGCCGCCGCTCCGAGAGCGCCCCGAAGACGTCGTCGCCATCGCCACCGACTTCCTGCGGGGCGCCACCCGGCGGGGGGGGCCGGGTCCCTGGACCCTGCCGCCCGACGCGCGCGCGGCGCTGGCGGGGGCGCCTTGGCCGGGCAACGTGCGCCAGCTCCTCAACGTGCTCGAGCGGGCGACCATCCTCCAGCCCCAGGGTGCGCTCACGCCCGAGCTGCTGGGCTTGGGGGGCACGGGGCGACCGCGCGGCAGCGCGGCTGCGCCAGCCGGCGCCTTCCTCACCCTGGCCGACAACGAGCGCGCCTACCTGCGGGCGGCGCTCACCCGCACCGGGGGCCAGATCTACGGGGACGACGGCGCCGCAGCCTTGGTGGACCTCAAGCCCACCACCCTCCAGAGCCGCCTGAAGCGCCTGGGCATCGACCGGTCCGACTTCGTCTCGCCGGATCCGCTCCCGGG
>JBDQIL010000821.1:0-3081 GCA_040264415.1 Myxococcota bacterium | reverse complement strand
GCTCCGAGGAGCGGTCGGGGGCTGGGGGGTTGGGCGTCGGCGGCCATGATCGCGGCGAAGGCTACCACGAGCGGTCGATTCGCTCGGTGGCGGCTGCCTCCCCGCGCGATTAGCGGGCGCGTAGAAACGACACAAGACCCGCAGCGCGCCTGCTGCCGACCGACCGGGCCCCGATGGCCACGGTCCTGCAGCCCAAGCCGGCGCCCCGCACCCACACGACCCCGCGCCGACGTCGGCGCGAAGCACCGGAGCCATGGTGAGCAACACCGAGACCTCGACCGAAGAAGAGACCCCCGCCAACGCCGTCGACACCAGCGTCGATCAGAGCGAAGACAGCACCGACGACGACGACGACGGCGCCGACTCGGAGAGCGTGGTCGTCTCCGACTACATCACCGACCGCGCCTTCTCCGACTTCCCCATCTCCCCCGAGGTCCTCCAGGGCATCGAGGAGAAGGGCTTCAAGGTGGCCACCGGCGTGCAGGCCGCCGCCATCGAGCCCGCCCTGGCCGGCCGCGACCTGGTCGTGCGCTCCAAGACGGGCACCGGCAAGACCGCCGCCTTCTCGATCCCCATGATCGAGCGCATCGAGGCCGGCGCGCGCGAGCCCCGCGCCATCGTGCTCGCCCCCACCCGCGAGCTGGCCCGCCAGGTGGCCGCCGAGTGCGCCGAGCTGGCCAAGTACAAAGACATCCGGGTCACCGTGATCTACGGCGGCGTGCCCTTCAGCTCCCAAGAAGAGGCGCTGAAAGACGGCACCGAGATCATCGTCGGCACCCCGGGCCGCATCCTCGACCACATCCGTCGCGGCAACCTCGACCTGAGCAAGTGCCAGTTCGCGGCCCTCGACGAGGCCGACGAGATGTTGGGCATGGGCTTCTTCGAAGACGTGACCAAGATCCTCGACCAGACCCCCGAGACCCGCCAGTGCCTGTTCTTCAGCGCGACGGTCGACAAGCGGGTGCGCTCGCTCATCCACCGCTACGCCAAGAACCCGCGCGACATCCGCCTGAGCACCGACACCGACAAGGTCGATGGCATCACGCACGTGCTCTACGAGACCACGCCGGACTTCCACAAGGCCCGGGCGCTGCTCGCCATCATCGACCAGGAGGACCCCACCTCGGCCATCGTCTTCTGCAACACCCGCGAAGACACCGCCACGGTCGCCACCTACCTGGCGCGCCAGGGCCTCGACGCCGAGCTCATCTCGGGTGAGCTGCCCCAGAACAAGCGCGAGCAGGTGATGAAGCGCGTCAAGGCGGGCGCCACCCAATTCCTGGTCGCCACCGACGTCGCCGCCCGCGGCATCGACATCTCCAACCTGTCGCACGTGGTGAACTACTCGCTGCCCGACGACCCCGCAGTCTACATGCATCGCACGGGCCGCACGGGCCGCATCGGCAAGAAGGGCACGGCCATCTCGCTGTCCGGCGGAGCCGACCTGTCCACCCGCGACGTGCTCGAGAAGCAGTACGAGATCGCCTTTGTGCAGCGCGCGCTGCCCACGGCCGAGGAGGCCGCCAAGGCCCGCGTCGATCGCCAGGCCAAGGTCATCCAGGACGCCATGCGCACCATGGCCTTCGAGGGCTACATCGGCACCGTGCGCGAGCTGAAGAAGCGCCCCGACGGCGAGTTCATCCTCGCCGCCGCCCTGCGCGGCTTCTTCATGTGGAACCGCATGCGCAAGGCCGCCGCGGGCGAGACCGCCGACAGCATCGGCGCCCTGTCCGAGGCCCGCGACGAGAAGCGCGAGCAGCGCCGCGAGCGCGGCGGCGGTCGCAGCGGGGGCGGCGGTCGCCGTCGCTCCGGTGGTGGCGGTGGCGGTGGCGGTGGTGGTCGCGGCCGGCGTCGCTGACCCGGTCCCCTCCCCCAGACCCAGCCCGCGGGGCGGGTCGGTCGGCCTTCGGGTCGCCGGCTCGCCCCGCGCGTCGTCTCGAGGGGCCTACGACGCGGTGGGAAGCCGCCCCAGCGCGGCCCAGGTCGCCGCCCGGTCGCGCCAGAACTCAGCGATGAAGGGCGCGGCGGGGTCGGCGGTCTGGCCAGCCACGGGCACCAGCAGGCGGCTGCCCTCGGCCTGGGCCACGTGCTGCAGCCGCACCACGGGCTGATCCCAGCGGTGCGGCGCGAGGCTGAAGGTGCCCCAGTGCACCGGCATCATCACCCGGCCCCGCACCAGGCGGTGCATGCGCTCGGCCTCGTCGGGGCCCAGGTGAATCTGGCCCCAGGCAGGGTGCCAGGCGCCGGTCTCCACCATGGTGAGGTCGAAGGGGCCGTACCGCTCGCCGATGTCGGCGGCCTGCTCGAAGGGCCCGGTGTCGCCGGAGAACCAGGCGCGGTGGCTGGGCCCGATCATCGCCCAGCTCGACCACAGGGTGGTGTCGCGGTCGAAGGTGCCGCGCCCGCTGAAGTGCCTTGACGGCGTGCAGGCCAGCGTGACGTCGCCCACCTGGGCCTCTTGCCACCACTCGAGCTCGGTGATGCGCTCGGGCGCCACGCCCCAGTGTTCGAGGTGCGCGCCCACCCCCAGCGGCGCGTAGAACCGAACGTGGGTCGCCGACAGGCGCACGATGCTCTCGTAGTCGAGGTGGTCGTAGTGGTCGTGGGAGATCACCACGGCGTCGAGGCCGGTGAGCGCGTCGAGCGGCACCGGCGGTGCGTGGAAGCGGGCGGGCCCCATCCACTGAAAGGGCGACGCCCGCTCGCAGAAGACCGGGTCGGTGAGGATGCGCACGCCGTCGAGGTCGATGAGCATCGTGCTGTGGCCCAGCCAGGTGACCTGCAGGCCGCGGGCCGCCGGAGCGGCCGCATACGACGGCGTGGCGACCGGCAGCGCGACGTCGGGCTTCTGGCCGCCCTTGGCGTAGTCGGCCATGGCCCCGAACATCTGCGGGTTGAAGCCCATCGACGCGGGCACCAGGTTCTGGGCCTTGCCCCCGGCGAAGCGGTCGGAGGACGCGATGCGGTCGCGGCGCTCGCCGCGGGCGGGGGCGCCGAACTGTGGGAGGCGTCGGCTGCCCCAGGTGGAGGCGGAAGGGGCCAAGGGCGGGGGCTGGGGACTTCCTAAGCGTCGAGCGCACT
>JBDQIL010000820.1:0-3081 GCA_040264415.1 Myxococcota bacterium | reverse complement strand
TGCGCGCGGGGGGGGGGGGGGCCGGCGGGGGGTGGGGTGGGGGGGGGCGGGGGGGGGGGGGCGGGGGGGGGGGGGGGGCCCCGGGGGGCCGCGCCCCGGGGGGGGGGGGGCCCGGGGGGGGGGGGGGGGGCCCCCCCCTCTCCGCTGGGCATCGACACCGGGGCGCCCTCGCCCGAGCAGGCCATCCACGTCGAGGCCGTCTCCATCGACACGCCGGTCGAGACCACCACGAGCGGCTTCACCTTCCCCAGCTTCCAAGCGGCCCCGAGCCCGGCGCCCGCGCCGGCCCCGACCAAGCACCCGAAAGAGGACCAGCTGCGGGCCTTCCACACCCGCCTCGAGGCCGCCGAGACCCACTTCGACGTGCTCGAGGTCAAGTGGGACGCCGACCTCGAGTCGTTCCGCCAGGCCCACCTCACCCTCGCCCGACAGCTCCACCCCGACCGCTACGCCGACGCCCCCGACGCCCTGCAGCAGCTCGCCAACGAGGCCTTCGACAAGGTGCGCGCCGCCTGGGAGGTGCTCGGCGACGAGGAGAGCCGCCACGCCTACATCGACAAGGTCATCCACGGCAAGAAGACCGAGGAGGAGATGGCGATGGAGCAGGTCGAGGCCTACTGGGCGGCCGAGGCCGAGTTCAAGAAGGGCCTGGCGCTGTTCAACGCGGGCCGCGCCAGCAACGCCCACGAGTACTTCGCCAACGCCGTCGACAAGGTGCCCGACGAGCTCGAGTTTCGCGCCTACTGGGCCTACACGAGCTTTCAGCGGGCCAAGGTGGAGGAGCCCGAGAAGGCAGAAGAGTTCAAGGAGATCCTCAAGGACGTCCTCGACAAGAACCAGCAGCAGGACCGCAAGCTCGACGCCGGCTGGGTGCTGATGGGCCGCATCTACCGAGACCTGGGCAACGACACCGCTGCCAAGCGCTGCTTCGTGCAGGCCCTCAAGCTCAACCCGTCGAACGGCGACGCCAACCGCGAGTACCGCCGCCTGGCGGGCGGCGGCAGCGGCGGCACGAAGTCCGAGTCCAAGAAGAAGGACGACAAGAAGGGCGGCTTCTTCGGGCGCCTCTTCGGCGGCAAGAAGTAGCCGCCCCCCGGGCCTACTGCTCGACCACCGACCGCGGCGGGCTGGCGTTGATGAAGCGGCCCGCCTCGCAGGTCACCCAGACCGGCTCGAAGGTCGCCGAGCCCACCTCGTCGTGGGCCTGGATCCGGTAGCGCCGCCCCGCCTCGACGTTGCCCCAGAGCACGCCGCCGTCGCCGCTGGTCTCAGCCAGCGAGGCGTCGGGAAGCACCGCGTCGTTGAAGTAGATGGGGTCGGGGGCGCCCGAGGCGGGCACCAGGCTCGCGCTCACGCCCGCCAGGCCGTGCGGCGCGTAGTACTCGCTGATGTCGGCGATGTCGCCCAGCTCGGCCTCGGCGACCGTCGTGACGACCTGGCAGGCGTCGGGGTCGGGCGTCACACCCGCGAGGGCAGCGAGGCCCTGGAAGTTGGCCTGCGGCACGCTCTGGAACAAGATGAGGTCGGTGTCGGTGTGGGTGCGGAAGGTCTGCTGGTGCATGTCCTGGAAGGCGGGCAGGCCCACCGCCGCGTACAGCGCGTTGGGGAAGGTGATCTTGGGCGTCAGGTCGGTGGCGCCGGGCAGCCCGGAGATGCTCCAGGCACCCTGCCCGTTGGTGACAGCGTAGAAGCCGGGCGCCTCTTCGATGGTCACCGTGGCGTAGGGAAGGCGCAGCGTGCTGTCGCCGAAGACGAAGGCGTTGCCGCTGAGGGTGACCGTGGCCGAGCGGCCCGCGTGGCTGCGGGAGATGGGCGTGGCCGACGCGTCGCAGGCCGCAGCGGGCAGCCAGCCCCCCTCGGCGAGCAGGGCCTCGGCGTCATCACCGGAAACATAGTTCACGGACTCTGGGGCGCCCTCGCTGCACACGCCGACGTCGCCTTCGGCGGCGCAGGCAGAGGCGAGAATGGCAGCGGACAGGGTGATGGTGCGGTGGGTCATGATGGGCTCCAGTGGGGGATAGTCGAGGGACGGGGGACCGTCCCCCCACAGCCAAGGTAGTCCGCGGCAGGGATTAAACGCAAACAGCGTTCACGCTTTTATTCACCACCGGTGCCAGCGCTCCGGTGAGGATGCCGACGCCCGAAAAGTAAACGATGTTCACATATTTTTGGGCCGCCCGGACCTGGGGCGGGATCGAGCGCCGTGGCGCCGGCGCGACGTCTCGGCGCCGCGCCATTAGACGGCACGCATGTCGAAGTCCGACAGCGTCGAGCGCTTCCTCGCGACCGGTGAGCACGACCCGACCTTCCCCAGCTGGGGTGGTGACGCGGCGGCCGGCGCGGCCTCCCTCGCGCGGGTGCTCCGGCGGGTGGTGCGCTGGCGGGCCAAGGGCGCTCCGCTGCCCGCCCGCGGCGGCCCGGCCCGGCCCGTCGAGGCCGTGACCGCCCGCATCGCGCCCGTGGTGGCTGGGCTCTTCGGCGACCGCCCCGCGCTCACCCGCGCGCTCGCCGATCGGGTGCAGGTCGTGACGGTCTCGCGCTTCGTCGAGGGCCTCGCCGACCTGCCCCTCGAGGTGCAGTGGACCCTCGCCAACCTCCTGCTCGACGACCTCGGCGCGCCGCCGCTGTCCGACGACGCCCCCCAGCTCGACGGCTTCTGCGCCGAGGGGCGGGCCTGGGTGCTGCCCCGCGCCTTCGACCCCTCGGGCGGCCCCACCGACGTGGTGGTGCACGAGGTCGCCCACCTCCTGCACGAGCTCACCCGCGGCGAGCTGGGCGCGACCCCCGCCGACGCGCCGCTGCTGGCCGTGCCTGCCAACCAGCGCGAGACCTGGGCCTACGCCTGCGAGGTGTGGGCCTGGGCCACCCGCGACCAGCCCGATGCGGCCGTGCTGGCCGAGCGCGTCGCCCCGTCCGAGCACGGCCGCGCCCACACCGACGCGCGCGTCGATGCCCCCCTCCTCCACCAGATCCTGTCCGCCGCCGTGGCCGCCCCCGAGCGCCCCTTCACGGTGACGCTGCAGGTCGAGGTCACGGCTCGCTACGCTGACGACACCGAGAAGCTCGCCCGCAAGGCCGTCA
>JBDQIL010000819.1:0-3082 GCA_040264415.1 Myxococcota bacterium | reverse complement strand
GCCCAGCGCGTCGCGGGTGATGGCGAACGGCGCGGGGGCGCGCGCCCCGTCGTCGCCGACCTGGCGCCGGCGGAGCTCGGCGCCCTCGGCGTCGAGCTCGACCTCGAAGAAGCGGCCGCCCCGCATGTCGGCGGGGTCGGTGCGCAGCGTCGCGCCGCCGAGCGCCTCGTCCACCTCCACCTCGACGAGTCGCTCCCCGCCCGGGCGCAGCGCCCTCGCCAGGGCGCGGCTGCGGGCGCCCAGGGGCGCGGGCGCTCTCGGGCGCACCCGCAGGCGCTCGATCACCACCCCCACGGGGCCGGCCTCGACCACGTCCAGCTCGACCACGCCGCCGAGGTGGTCCACCCGAACCGGTCCGGGGCCGGTGACCGACCGGCCGACCGCCTCGCTCAGCTCCGCCGGCTCGCTCAACCCGGGCTCGGCCTGGGGCCCGTCGCTCATGCCTTGCTCCGCCGCGTCCCGCCCTCTCTCAGGCCGTCCGCCGTGAAGCGGTCGCCGTCATGGTGCAGCACCACATCGTCGCCGTCGATGATGGTCTTGAGGTGGACCGGGCGACCCCACAGGCGCGCGAGGTTCTGCAGCGTGCGGCTCGCCCAGTCGAGCTGCATGTCGAGGCCCTCGAAGGTGTGGGTGAGCTCGAGCTCGCCGCGGTTGCCGTGGTTGCCGTCGGTGACCTCGATGCGGGGGTCGCCGCGGTTGGTCAGCATGAAGAGCAGTTGCTGCTTGACCTGTCGGAAATCTCGGCTGTCGATGACCCAGTGGCGCGCCTTCGGGTCGTACTTGGTGGTGAACAGACCCTGCTCGCGCACGAAGTCTTCGGTGAGGAAGGTCTCGATGAAGGTGACGTCGTTGTGGCTGCGGCGCACCTCGAAGATCTTCTCGCGGCCCAGCCCGGCGCCGGTGTCCCAGTCGCGCTTGACCGCCACGTCGGCGCAGTCGAGCCAGTCTCTTCCGAAGCGACCCTTGTTCCACCGGTCTTCGATGTGGCGAAAGAGCTCGATGCCGATCTTGTAGGGGTTGATGCGGCCGGGCTGCATGCTCACGGTGCCGGCGTGGTGGTCGGCGTAGTCGACCACCTCGGCGTCGGTGAGCAGATCCTGGGTCATCATCGTGGTGTGCCAATAGCTGGCCCAGCCCTCGTTCATGATCTTGGTCTGGGCCTGGGGCGCGAAGTAGTAGGCCTCGTCGCGCAGCATGCCCAGCACGTCCTGCTGCCACCGGCTGAGCTGGCCGAAGCGCATCAGAAAGCCCATCACGTCGCGCACCGGATGCTCGGGGAAGCGCCCCATCTGGGCCACCGCCGCTCGGTGCCTCTTGCGCTGCGCTTCGAGCACCTCGGGGGGGTTGATGTAGGCGTCCATGTAGGCACGGGCGGGCAGCTTCACGACCCCGTCGCCCAGGCTGGCCTGCTCGATGTCGCCTTCGGAGCGGGCCCGCTCACGCCGGATGTGTGGGGCGTAGGGGTCGATGAGGTTCTCGATGCTCAGGCAGAGGTCGATGAAGCGTTCGACCGCATCGACCCCGTGGGCGTCCATGTGCCGGCGGATCCGCGCGGCGTGGTTCGCCATCTGGTCGAGCATCTTGCGGTTGGTGGGCGCGAACCAGGTGTTGTTGGTGAAGAAGTCGACGTGGCCGCAGACGTGGGCCATCACCAGCTTCTGGTCCATGAACGTGTTGTTGTCGAGCAGGTAGGCGTACGAGGGGTTGGTGTTGATGACCATCTCGTAGATCTTCTGCAGGCCGTACTCGTAGCCCTTGTCCATCTGCAGGTACTCCATCCCCCAGCGCCAGTGCGGGTACCGGGTGGGGAAGCCCCCATACGAGGCGATCATGTTGATCTCCTCGTAGTCGCAGACCTCGTAGAGGATGTCGCAGAATTCGAGGCCGTAGCCGCGGGCCAGCGCCTCGATGCGCACCTGGGCGGCGGCGAGGTCGTCGGGCAGGCCCCGGCGCGTGCGGAAGAACCAGCCTTGGTCACTCATCAGCGCCCCTTCCCGAGAAACTCTCGAATCGACTCCATGATGCCGTCCCGGTCGGGGATGCGGCTCGTCACGACCGCCTCGTGGTCGCCGAAGCGCTCGTTGAGGTCTTTGAAGAACTGGCCCGAGCCGTACTCCGAGTCGACCTGGCCATACGAGAACTGGTTGGCCACCGGCAAGATGTGCTGCTCGACCAGCTCGAGGCACTGGCGGGTGTCGCTGCTCGACCAGTTGTCGCCGTCGGAGAAGTGGAACGGGTAGATGTTGTAGGCGTCGGCCGGGTAGTCCTCGGCCAGGATCTTCATGCAGAGCGTGTACGCGCTGCTGATGAGCGTGCCGCCCGACTCCTTCGTGCGGAAGAACACGTCGCGGGGCACCTCTCGGGCGACCGCGTCGTGGATGATGAAGCGCGCCTCGACGTGGTCGTAGTTGTGGCGCAGCCAGGTGTCGATCCAGAAGGCCTCGAGCCGCACGATCTCCTTTTGGATCGAGCCCATGCTGCCCGACACGTCCATCATGTAGATGATGACGGCGGCGCTCTGGGGCTCGGCCTTGCTGTCCCAGGTGCGGTAGCGCTTGTCGTCCTTGATGGGCACGATGACCGGCTTGCGCGGGTCGTATGAGCCCGACGCGATCTGGCGCTTGAGCGCCTCGCGGTAGGTGCGGCGGTTGTGGCGCAGGGCCTCGGGGCCGATGCGGGTGATGCCCGTGTACTTGTCCTTCACCGACGAGATCTGCTTGTCGCCGCGCGGCTCGATCCGCGGCAGCTCCAGCTCTTCGCCCATGATCTCGGCGAGCTCCTCGAGCGTGAGCTCGGCCTCGAGCATGTGCTCGCCGGGGTCGCTTCCGGCCTGGCCCTGGCCGTCGCCGGGCTGGCCGTTCATGGGGTCGCCCTCGTCGCCGTCTCCCTGGCCCACTCCGCCCTGCTCGTTCTTGCCGTAGCGGAAGCGCGGGATGCCGATCTGGGGGAGCGGGATGCTCACCACCTTGTCGCCCTGCTTGCCCAGCATCTCGCCGGACGACATGAAGCGCTTGAGGTCGCGGCGCACCCGCCCTTTCACGATCTGCTTGAAGCGGTTCAGGTCGTTTTCGATGTTGTGGAT
>JBDQIL010000818.1:0-3083 GCA_040264415.1 Myxococcota bacterium | reverse complement strand
GCCCTCCCCCCGGGGCTGGGCCTCGACATCGTGCGCAAGGTGGTCGAAGAGCACGGGGGCGTGCTCTCCGTCGCCTCGACCCCGGCGTGGACCACCTTCGAGGTGTCGCTCCCCCGGCCGCTCAGCGATCCCGCGTGAAACACCATTGCCTCGTTCCACGCCCTCCCATACCCTGAGGCGGTCTTGGGGTGGAGGCCGCCCTGTCGCTGTCCTATCGCGCGTTGTCCCTGCTGTTCCCGGCCGTCGCGCCGTGGGGCCTCACGCTGGTGCATCTGGTGAGCGACCCCGACCCGCGGCCCGCGCTCGAGTCACCGATCGAGCGACCCGTATCGGCGAACCCCGAGTTTCGCGCTCCCCGGCCCGCGCCACCCGCCTGTGACCGTGGCCAGCGCGGGGTGGCCAACGTGACCCGGCGGGTCGCCGGCAGCCTCGCGGCGGCCCGCATCCCCTACAGCTCTGAAGCCTTCGCGGACTGCTCGGCCATGGCCCACCGGGTGCTCGATCGGATCGAGGATCGCTGCGACGGCGTCGCCCGCCCCACCGTGCAAGAGGCCCGGAGCGCCCGCGCCATCGCAGGGTGGTACGCCGACCAGGGCCTGCTCACCACCGTCGGCGGACCCCTCGACGCCGACGACGCGCTGGTGCCGGGCGCCATCGCCTTCTTCGGGCCGCCGGGCCATCGCGCGCCCACGCTCGACCAGGTCTTTCACATCGGCGTCGTGGTGTCGGTGGAGCGCGACCCGGTGGGCCGCGTCGAGTCGTACCGCATGTTTCATGCCCGTCGGCCCGGAAAGGTCGCGAGCATCACCGGCTGGCACCGCCGCGAGGCCCACCCCCCGCTGGGCAACGGCACCGAGAAGCTGGTCGCCGTGGCGTGGCCAGGCGAAGAGCTCATGCCCGCCGGGATGGGCGCCATCGCCGAGGCGCGCGAGCTCGACCGGACCGGCGACGCCCTCCCGGGCGGCTGAGCGTTCGACGCGCGCGCCCCGCCGGGGGCAGGCCTACGCAGGGAGGGGGGGCCGAGGCCCGACCGACGCAACATGGGGCGGCCAGCCCCGTGAGGCCGACCGCCCCGCGGGGCTGATCGGGGGCGCGTGGTGCTCCGGGTGCGACCCGAGAGCCCCACCCGCCACCGGGGCGGCTTGGGACACCCGGGCGCCTAGGGCGCCTCGGGCAACACCAGCGTCTGGAAGTCGGACTTGCCGTCGGCCTTTGCGGGCTCGGCGACCGCCTCGAAGACCAGCTTCTCGCCAGACTCGAGCGACAGCCACGACGCACCCTTGAGGCTCGCGGGGCGGCCGTACCAGCGCTGGAGCTTGATGGGCCCACCGGTGACCCGCCAGAGGTAGACGTCGAGCGCGGTGGCCTTCTTGCCGGCCACCTTGCTAACCTTCCAGACCCGCCCGCGGCCTGCGGCCTTGGGCAGAGCCTGACCCTCACCACCATTGAAGGGGTAGGCGCCGGTGATCTCCCACTTGTGGGCGTCGATAAACGCCAGGCCCACGGTGCCGGACAGCGGCCGAAGGGTGAAGGTCTCACCCCACGGGTCGCGGTCGAAGCGCCAGTAGTTGTAGCCGGGATCGAAGTCGAAGTGACGGACCCCCCCAGACTGGCGCTGGAAGGCCACCATCGTGCCCATTCGGTTGCCGCTGGCGTCTTCGATGGCGAAGGCACTCCGCGCGCCATCGGGCAGCGTGGTGGTGTCGTCATCGTCGAGCTTGGCGGTGCCGACCGCGTTGGCGAAGTCGCCATGGCTGTCGAAGATCTGGTAGATCACGCCGTCGTCGTCGCCGTAGGGGCCCAACGCACCGCCGTGGTGCTGGCCCTTTCCGTAGGTGGGGGCGGGAGCCGGCGGCGCCTTCGGGGCCGGCGCGGGCTTGGCCTCGGGCTTCTTCGCGGCCGGCTTCTTGGCAGCCGGCTTCTTCGCGGCCGGCTTCTTGGTCTCAGGCTTCTCGTCGGCGGCGGGCGCGTCAGCCTTGACCTCGGCGGCGGCCGTGTCGGCGGCGGCCGTGTCGACGGCGGCCGTGTCGGCGGCGGGGTTGCTGTCGTCGCTGGAGTTGGAGCTGGAACGGCGTCGGGGCATCAGCGGTCCTCAGGTGCGGGGGGGGGTGTCGCGCGCTCGGACCCGCGATTGGGAGCGCCGGAGAAGCTACGACAAACGGGGGGCTGGCCAGTTGGAGGCAACGGATTCCCAGAGGGGTCCACCCCGAAGGGTGCGCTCCACAATCATACCATCCGGCGGACGATGACCGAGCCCGCGACCCCGAGAGCGGCGCTACTTCAGGTTGTGGAACACGTTCTGCACGTCGTCGTCCTGCTCGAGCGCGTCGACCAGCTTGAGCACCTCCTCGGCCTGCGCCTCGTCGAGGTCGATCAGGTTCTGCGGGATCCACTCGGCGCCGGTGGAGTCGGGCTCGATGCCCAGGCCCTCGAGCCCCGCCTGGAGCGTGCCGAAGTCGTTGAAGGCGCAGCGCAGCACGTACACCGGATCACCGTCGTCGTTGGTGCCCTCGCCCATCTCTTCGAGCCCGTGGTCGATGAGCTCGAGCTCCACCTCTTCGGGGTCCCAGTCTCCGGGCTTCAGGCGGAACACGCCCATCTGGGTGAACATGAAGACCACGCTGCCCGAGTTGCCCAGGTTGCCGTTGTTCTTCTTGAAGGCGAAGCGCAGGTTGGCCACGGTGCGGGTGGGGTTGTCGGTGGCCGTCACGACGACGATCGCCACGCCGTGCGGCGCGTAGCCCTCGTAGATGACCTCGGCGTAGTCTTCGCCCCCGCCGCCGAGCGCCTTCTCGATGGCGCGCTCGATCTTGTCTTTCGGCATGTTGACGGCGCGGGCGTTCTGGATGGCCCGCCGCAGCGACGGGTTCGCGTCGGGGTTGTCTCCGCCCGCCCGCACGGCGATCGAGATCTCCTTGCTCACGCGGGTGAACGCCTTCGCCATGCGGTCCCAGCGGGCGAACATCGTGGCTTTGCGGGTCTCGAAGATACGTCCCATGGGAGCTCTCGGGTGCAGGGGGGCGGGGCTCGGTGGCCTTCGAGCCCGTAGCAAGGCGCGGCGCGGGGCGCATGGGCGCCCGGGG
>JBDQIL010000817.1:0-3085 GCA_040264415.1 Myxococcota bacterium | reverse complement strand
GGTCGTCGGCGGCCCGCGCCTGCAGGGCGTAGTACTCGCCGCTCGACGGGCCGCGCCCGAAGCCGAGCGCCCCGCGAACCAGCAGCTGCCACTGCCGCCCGGCCGCCCGGTCTCGCCACGCCAACAGATCGAGGCCGCTGTTTCGGTAGCGGACGTACTCGTCCATCTTCATGTCGAGCCGCTCCCACGGCTTCGCGGCCTCCGAATCCATGGCCTCGGCCAGATCTTCGGTGGAGATCTTCTCGCGCCGGATCTGGCCGGGCGTGAGCCCGACCACCGTGCCGGAGTCTCCGATCTCGTTGGACAGCGCGTCGAGCTGCGCCCCCGCGATGGCGCGGTCGCGCTCGCGCTGGCCCCCCATCGACGGGTCGACCGCCGCCGCCCGGATGTCGCGCGACAAGCCCGCGTCGCCGTTCGCCACCGCCACCACGAGGCGCGCCAGCGCCATGGCAAAGACCGGCTCGTCGACCGGAGCGACCTCCGCGTCGAAGGCCAGGACGTCTTCAGACTGGTCCATATCGATGATATGGACCTCGACGCGGTGGGCGCCTCGCGAGGTCTCGACCGCCGCCGCGACCGCCACCCGGACGGGGGCGCTGTCTGCCAGCACGTAGGCGCAGCCCACGAACTGGCCCTGCGGGCAGGTGCGGGCGTAGGTGGTCGCGTCGAGCTCGTTGACCGGCGGCAGGCCGCTCAGCGGCTGCACCGTCACGCCCTCGGCGGCGGACAAGGCCTCTTCGACCTGCAGGGTGAGCTGGTTCGCGGTGGCCGTTCCCGCTCGGGTTCGCGCCTGAAACGGAGAGACGAGCACGCCCTGATCGGCCGCGTGAGCGACCGGCTGGGCGGCGAGGAGTGCGAGCAGGGCCGTAGGTGCGAGCATGCGGCGCATCATATCAGGGCCTCAGGGGAGCACGGGGCCAGTCAGCGGATGATCCGGCGCCGAGGAGCCCGCCGGGTGACGGTCGGCGCCTCGGGAGGCTGGAGCAGGGCCAGGGTCTCGAGATGCGCGGTCTGCGGGAACATGTCGTAGGCGCGGAGCTCTCGCACCGACCAGCCGCGGTCGAGGAGCAGCCGCAGGTCTCGGGCCAAGGCCCGCGGGTTGCACGACAGGTACGCCAACGCCGCGGGCTGGAGCTCTGCGATGGACTCGATGACGCCCTCTTCGAGACCGCGGCGGGCCGGGTCGACCATGACCACGGGCCCCTGGCCCGCCGTCCGACGCTTCAGATCCGGCAGGATGTCTTCGACCCGGCCCACCCCGAACTCCGCCGGGATGTGGTTGAGCAGTGCGTTCTCTTTGGCGCGCTCGATGGCGCCGGGCACCACCTCGGCGCCAAAGGCCCACCCATGAGCCCGGCCCAGGGCCAACGTGAAGCCCCCCACACCGCAGTACAGGTCGAGCACCGGCCGATCGCGCCACGGCTTCAACAGCTCGACGAGGTCGGTGGCGATCTGGTCGGCCATGCCGGGGTTGGCCTGGAAGAAGTCGCCCGGCCCCACCCGCAAGCGCACGCCTGCGAGCTCCTCTTCGAGGATGGGGTTGCCCGTCAGGGCCAGGAACTGCGGCGCCTCTCCGGGCTCGGAGTCGTAGATGGCGTTGCCGGGCAGGCTGTTGATGTGAAGGGCGACGCCCGCCACCTGCCCGTGTTGCTGCTGGATGCGCTCGGCGAGCTGGCGGGGCATGCGCCCGCCCCGGCCACAGACCAGGGTGACGATGGCCTTGCCCGACGCGCGGCTCTGGCGAATCACGACGTACCGCAGCGCCCCCTGGCCGGTCTCCGGGTCCCACGGCCACATCTTCAGATCGATGGTGTGGTGGGCGACCACGTTCATCAGCTGACGCAGGAGCGGCGTGGCCACGTTGCAGCCGGGGATCGGCACGACGTCGTGGGTGCCGCGGCCGAAGGCGCCGAGTCGGGTCGAGCCCATGGGAGACCGACCACAGGCCATCTTGACGGAGTGGCGGTAGTCTTCGACGCCATCGGGGGAGGCCACGACCGTTTCCGGGACCCGGAGGTCGACGCGCTCGAGCGCGAAGGCCGCCCGCATCATGGCGAGGCGCGCTCGGTGCTGTCCCTCTTCGACGAGGTGCATCAGCGGGCAGCCCCCGCAGGGGTTGACCTTCCCGCAGGGGGGCTCGCGCCGCAGCGGGTGCGGGTGGTCGGCGGCCAGCCAGTGGCCGTGCACCTTGTGCTGGCCCCCACCCGATGGCTGCACCTTGGCTCGCTCGCCCGGGATGCCCTGCCAGATGATGGCGTCGCGCCCGTCGGGGAGACGCGCGGATGCCTCGCCCCAGGGGGTCCAGCGGTCAGGGGTGAGGAAGCGAACGGCCATGCGAATCCGGGTGGCTGCGGGGTCGGAGAGAGTCGCGGGCGCCGCGCCACCGGCGGGTTTCAGCCGGGGCGGACGGTCATCAGGCCGAAGATGACCACGATGCAGACCAGCTGCACGGCGGTGCCCATCACCAGCCGAGACGAGCCGCGCCCGCCGTCTACGACGGTCTGCACCTCAGGCTTCACCAGGCGCTTGCCGACGGCCTCGATGGGCCCCCAGAGCAGCACGGTCACCCACATCCACCAGGTGCCGAGGCCGTAGGGCAGCAGCACCCACAGCACGATGCCCAGCACCAGGTTCAGGCGCCCGGCGCCCATCAGGCCCGCAGCGTGCGAGATCTTGAGGACCTTGGCCACCCGGGGGTCGGTGCGGCCGCTCGTGAGCGCCAGCACCACGTTGGCCAGCGCCACCAGGAAGACCAGGTACGCGAGCGCCTTGTGCAGGTGCAGGATGCCGACGATCATGCCGCACCCACCCGCGCCGAGAAGATGGCGCTCACCGGTTCTTTGCCTTGCGCTTGGCCTTCTGCTTGATGGCCTTGACGCGCTGGCGGTCAGCCGCGGTGGGCTGGCGCCGCGTGGCCTCCTTCTTCTCGACCTCGGGCTCGACCGGGCGGGCGGTGCCGGTGGGGCCGAGGTCGATCCGGGCCGACACCTTCACCGAGTCGTCGATGCTCTTGTGCTCGCACACCCGCATGAGCTCCTTGAGGGGCTCCATCAGGCCGATGCTCTCGATGGAGACCGTGAAGGGC
>JBDQIL010000816.1:0-3087 GCA_040264415.1 Myxococcota bacterium | reverse complement strand
TCGGACGCTGCGCTGCAGATGGTCCCGCCGACCCCGCGGCCTGCGCGGTGGTCCCACAGCTGGTCAAGCGAGCCGCGCTGCTCGCCGGTCGGGGTGAGGCGCCGTCCCGCATCCGAGATGCGTCGCTCTATCCAGACTACTGGTTCGACCTGCCCCCCGACCGGCGAGCAGCGCGGCTCGCTTGACCAGCTGTGGGACCACCGCGCAGGCCGCGGGGTCGGCGGGACCATCTGCAGCGCAGCGTCCGAGAGAGGCGCCGGCACACGGCTCGCAGGGGGCCGGGACCGAGTTGACCACCTCGCGGACGATGCTCCGCTGGAGCTCTGTGAGGGCGGCCAGCTCAGGGAGACGAGCGGTCAGCTCGTCGCTGGACGCCGGATCGGGGAAGTCGGGGGGCGCGTCTGGGAGGATGACCTTGCCCGACGACCGCAGCGCAGGCGCCGCGACCGTGGGCGTGGTCTTCACCGCCTGCGCAGACGGCTGAGCCTCTCCGGACGGGGCGCCGCTGCACGCCCAGAGGGCTGCGCAGAGCACGAGGCATCGGCGGCGCTGAGACACTCAGGTCCAGTCGTCGTCGTTCGTGCTGCCCAGCTCGGCGCGGGCCGCCCGCATCTCGAGATCGCCGATCCGGCTGGACATGCGCACGCGCGACACCACGCTCGACACGAGGCCCAACAACAAGCCGGCACCGAACGCCGCCCAGAGCAGCACCGGCACCGACAGCGGCTGCTGCAAGTGCGTCGCGAAGACGAACAGGTCGAGCGACAGGTCGGTCACGCGGCTGCTGTTCTGGATGGTGAACAGCGTGGCCACGCCGCCCACGACGACCACCAGCAGCAGCGTGATCGCCAGCGAGAGCTTTCGAGCACCGGACATGGACATCTCCAACGACAAGGGCCGGGCCCTGAAGGGCCCGACCCGGAGAGCGTAACCCGCGAGGGCTCAGCTCATTCTTCGTGCGGCGCCTCGTCCTGCTGGGCATCCGAGATCTTCTTGCCGATGTTGCCCAGGACGTCACCCAGCGTGGCGCCGGAGTCGCCCTGCTTGGCCATGTACTCGGCGACGTCGCCGTCGCTCTCACCGCGCTCGGTGGCGCCCTTCTCGGACAGGCTGATCTTGTGGTCGTGCTGGTCGATGCGGCGGATCTCCACCATCATCGCCTTGCCGTCCGGGTAGGTCTCCTCCCAGTCGGCCTCGGCCCCAGCGAGCTCGGACATGTGAACCAAGCCCTCGACGCCCTGCTCGATCTCGACGAAGATGCCGAAGTCGGTGCGGCTGACCACCTTGCCCTCGATGACCTGACCCAGGAAGTACCGGGCCTGGACGCTGTACCAGGGGTCGTCGCGGAGCTGCTTGATGCCGAGGCTGAAGCGCTCGTTCTCGCGGTCGATGTTGAGCACGCGGGCTTCGACGTCGTCGCCCTTCTGGTAGATCTCGGACGGGTGCTTGATGCGCTGGCTCCAGGACAGGTCCGAGATGTGGACCAGGCCGTCGATGCCCTCTTCGATGCCCACGAACAGGCCGAAGTCGGTGATGTTGCGCACCTTGCCGTTGACGATGGAGCCGATGGGGTACCGCTCCTCGACCAGATCCCACGGGTTGGGCTCGAGCTCACGCATGCTCAGCGAGATGCGCTTGTTCTCGGCGTCTACGCCGATGACCTTGGCCTCGACCAGGTCGCCGATGTTGACGAGCTTGGAGGGGTGCTTGACGCGCTTGTTCCAGGTCATCTCGGAGATGTGGACCAGGCCCTCGATGCCGTCCTCGAGCTCGACGAAGATGCCGTAGTCGGGCATCGACACCACCTTGCCGCGGACGATGGCGCCCACCGGGTACTTGAGGTCGACCTCTTCCCACGGATCCGGGCGGATCTGCTTGAAGCCGAGGCTGACGCGCTGGGTGTCGGCGTCGAACTTGAGGATCTTGACCTCGAGCGACTGGCCCACGTCCACCATCTCGGAGGGGTGGTTGATGCGCCCGTAGGTCATGTCGGTGATGTGGAGCAGGCCGTCGATGCCGCCCAGGTCGATGAAGGCGCCGTAGTCGGTGATGTTCTTGACCACGCCCTCCATGATGGCGCCCACGGTGAGATCCTTGAGGGTCTCCTTGCGCTGGCGCTGACGCTCCTCCTCGAGGAGGACCCGGCGGGACAGCACGATGTTGCCGCGACGCTTGTTGAACTTGATGATCTTGAAGTCGAGCGCTTCGCCGATGAGCTTCTCGAGGTTCTTGACCGGGCGCAGGTCAACCTGCGAGCCGGGGAGGAACGCCTTGACGCCGATGTTGACGCTCAGGCCGCCCTTGACCCGCTGGATGATCGTGCCGCTCACCACCTCGTCGGCCTCGTAGGCCTTCGAGATCTCGTCCCACGCCTTCATGTCGTCGGCGCGACGCTTGGACAGGTGCAGGTGCCCGTCTTCTTCGTTCATGTGGCCGAGGTAGACATCGACCTTGTCGCCGACCGAGATGGTGGCGCGGCCGTCTTCGTCGGTGAACTCGGAGAGCGGGATGACGCCTTCGGCCTTGTAGCCCACGTCGACGGTGACCCAGTCTCCCTCGATGCCGATGATGGAGCCCGACACGACGGTCTGCTCCTTGATCGACTTTTCATCGAGGTAGTCGTCGAAGAATGCGGTGAAATCCTCGCGGGCGATCTCAGACAGGTCGGCGTCGAGGGACAGGTCGGTGTTGGCTTCAGGCATCAGGTGGTGTCGCTCTCCGCCGCGCCGAGAGACGGCGCGGCTAAATGGATTTGAAGGGAAGGAATCACTTCCAGCTCGGGTGAGAATTCACCCGCTGGACGGCTGGCCGCGTTCCCATCGCGGACCGCCGGAGGAGGCGGAGGAAGACCCTCCACTCCAAGACGTCGCAGAGGTAGCCGATCGGCATTCGGGGGGCAAGCCCTGGGGGGCTCGGCGCAGGGATGTCACGCGCGACTCAGCCCGCGGCCGAGATGGCGACACGGGCGCGCCGCTTGGCCCGGCGCAGGTGCCCGTCGTCTTCGTACAGGTGGCCGAGGTAGACATCGACCTTGTCGCCGACCGAGATGGTGGCGCGGCCGTCTTCGTCGGTGAACTCGGAGAGCGG
>JBDQIL010000815.1:0-3087 GCA_040264415.1 Myxococcota bacterium | reverse complement strand
TCCCCCGAATGTCTGACGCCCCGCCCCTTGATGACGCCGCCCTGATGGACCAGCTCGGACAGGTTCGCGCCCAGCTGCTCGACGCCATCGGCACCCGCATCGTCGGCCAACAAGCCGTGGTCGAGCAGCTGCTCATCGCGCTCTTCGCCCGCGGGCACTGCCTGTTCGTCGGCGTGCCCGGCCTGGCCAAGACCCTGCTGGTGTCCACCACGGCCCAGGCCCTCGGCCTCAAGTTCGGCCGGGTGCAGTTCACCCCCGACCTGATGCCCGCCGACATCACGGGCACCGAGGTGCTCGAGGAGGACCGCTCCACCGGCAAGCGCGAGATGCGCTTCATCCGGGGCCCGCTGTTCACCAACCTGCTGCTCGCCGACGAGATCAACCGCACGCCGCCCAAGACCCAGGCGGCCCTGCTCGAGGCCATGCAGGAGCGCCGGGTGACCGCGGCCGGCCACACCTACGACCTCGAGGCCCCCTTCATCGTCTTCGCCACCCAGAACCCCATCGAGCAAGAGGGCACCTACCGCCTGCCCGAGGCGCAGCTCGACCGCTTCATGTTCTCGGTGAACGTGGGCTACCCCTCTGAGGTCGAGGAGATCGAGGTGGTGGAGCGCACCATCACAGGCGAAGACGCGCCGGTGCAGACCGTGCTCGACCGCGACACGCTGCTCGAGCTGCAGCGGGTGGTGCGCCTGCAGCCGGTCCACCCCGACCTCGTGCGCTACGCCGTGCAGCTGGCTCGCGCCACCCGGCCCGACGCGGGCGCGAGCGACTGGGTGCGCCGCCATGTGCAGTGGGGCGCTGGCCCCCGCGCCAGCCAGTACCTGGTGCTCGGCGCCAAGGTTCGGTCGGCCCTCGCCGGAAACGACACGGCGCACTTCCCCGATGTCGATGCGGTCGCCCAAGGCGTGCTGGCCCACCGCATCGGGCTGGGCTTTCAAGCCGAGGCCGAGGGCATCTCGACCGCCGACGTGGTCGAGCACGTGCTCCAGACGGTGAAGCACCCCTGATGGCGGCCGCCTCCCCGCAGGTGGGCTGGGATCCGGATGTGCTCGCGCGCATCCGCACGCTGCAGCTGCACGCCCGGGCCTTGGTCGACGGCACGCTTCACGGCGGGCACATGAGCGGCCGCGCGACCTCCGCGGTCGAGTTCGCCGACTACAAGGAGTACTCGCCCGGCGACCCGCTGCGCGACCTCGACTGGCGGGTGATGGGGCGCACCGACCGGCTGGTGGTGCGCCGCCACCGCGCCGAGACCGATCTGGCCACCACGCTGGTGATCGACGCCTCGGGCGACATGGCCACGGGCGCCACGGGCGCCTTCCCTCCGCAGGGGCCGTCGCCCTTCAAGGGCACCAAGTGGGGCTTCGCGGCGGTGCTCACGGCCACGCTGGCCTATTGGCTGCAGCGCACCGGTGAGCCGGTGGGGCTGCAAGTGCTGGGCGGCGCCGACGTGCGCTGGCCGTGGCTCCCGCCGCGCACCGGCGAGGCCCAGCTCGCGCGCATCCTGGGTGTCCTGGCGCAGGCTCGACCGGCCGGTCGCGCCGATCTGGCCGGCGGCCTGACGGCGCTCGGCACCCGCCTGCGCCGCCGACAGCTCGTGGTGCTGGTGAGCGATCTGATGGAGGAGCCCGCCGAGTGGAGTCCGGCCCTCGCGGCGCTGCTGAAGCGTCGGATCGACCTGCGGGTGGTGCACCTGCACGATCGCCGGGAGTGGGCGATGGAGCTGCCCGACGCTGGCCTGTTTCGGTCGCCCGAGGGCGGCCCGCCGCTCGCCGAAGACCCCGACGAGATCCGCGTCGCCTTCCAAGAAGAGGTGCAGCGCTACCTGGCTGAGGTGCGGTCCGCGCTCGGCGCCGTGCGCGGCGTGCACCTGCCGGCGCCGACCGACCAGCCGATGGACCTGCTGGTCGCCCGCCTGCTGCGGGGGCTCTGAGCCATGAACCTCGCCCTGCTCGCGCCCCTCGCCCTGGGCCTGCTCGCGCTGCTGGCCGGCCCGGTGCTCGCGCACATGGCCCGCCGGCAGCCCACCCGCCGCATCGACTTCGGCGCGATGCTGCTGCTGCGGCGGGTGCAGAAGCGGCTGCGGCGGCGCCGGCGGGTGCAGGACCCCTGGCTGCTGCTGCTGCGCCTGCTCGCGGTGCTGCTGGCCATCTTGGCGGCCACCCGCCCCGAGCTGCGGTGGCCCGACACCCCCCCGCCAGGCCAAGAGGCGGGCCCGCTCGTGGTCGTGCTCGACAACTCCCTGTCGATGGACCTGCGCGAGGGGGACACCAGCCTCCTCGCGACCGCCCGCGATCAAGCGGTCGAGATGCTGCGCGATCTGCCGCCGGGCACCCGGGTGGGCGCGGTGACCATCGGCGGCGACGCCGCCCGCCTGCTCCCCGAGCTGGTGGCCGACCCCGGCGTGGTGGCCGCGGCGCTGGCCGACGTCCAGCAATCGTGGGGCGCCACCGACCTCGCCGGTGGGCTGGGCGAGGCCCGCCGCATGCTGGGCGGGCAGGGGGGCCGCGTGGTGGTCTTCACCGACCAGGCCGGCCCCGCCGCGGTGCCCGCTGCGGCGGATGAGGTCGAGCTGATGGCCACCCAGAACGTGTCCCTCGAGCCCCGGGTGGTGCAGACCGCCAGCCCCGCCAACGCGCTGGTCACCGCCGCCACCTATGGCGAGGGCCTCGAGGGCGGCAGCGTGCGGCTCACCGTCGAGAACACGGGCACCACCGACCTCGACCTCCCGGTGACGGTCACCCTGCCCGACGGGGTGGAGATCACGGCCTTCGTTCAGGTGCCGGCCGGGGGCGCGGCCACCGAGACCGTCACCGTGCCGCGCGTGGCCGAGGGGGGCGTGGCCACCGCGCACCTCGACGACCCCGCGTTGCCGGCCGACAACGCGACCGCCTTCCACTTGCCGCGGGTCGGCGCCAGCCGCGTGCTGGTGGTCGATGGCGACCCCGGCCCCACCCCGTCGGCCTCCGAGGTCTACTTCCTCGAGCGCGCGCTGGCGCCCTGGGGCCCGGCGGGCGGCGGTGACCAGCGCGTTGGCGGGGCTGGCGGTCTGCACCACCCGGGGCTCGAGGGACACGTTCTGGG
>JBDQIL010000814.1:0-3095 GCA_040264415.1 Myxococcota bacterium | reverse complement strand
CTTCTGCACCGTGCCCTTGCCGTGGGTCTCGCGCCCGATGAGGATGGTGCGGTCGAGCAGGTTCAGGGCCCCCGCCAGGATCTCCGAGGCAGAGGCCGACTTGCGGTCGACCAAGACCACGACCGGCACCGGCTGCTCGTCTTGTGGGGGAGCGCCGGGCCGTCGGATCGACAGCGCCACCTGGGTGCCCTTGGGGCCCCGGATGCGAGACACCGCCTGCGCCACGGTCATGCCGAGCGTGCTCAGCCCATCGACCCGCAGGATGACATCTCCGCCGCGGAGCCCCCCCTGGTCGGCCGGGCCGTCGGGGAAGGCATCGCGCACCACCAGCTTGCCGGCCTCGAGGCCGATCCGGGCCCCCACGCCGCTCAGCTTGCCGCTGATGCGCTCGTCGAAGCGCTCCAGCCGGCTGCGGGCGAGCACGACGGAGTGGCGGTCGAGGGCCCGCGTGGCGCCCCGCAGCAGCTCGATCGGCAGATCGACGTCGTCGGGCACCACGCCGCCGGCCCGCACGGCGTCCTCGATGCGGCCGAGGGCGCTGGGCAGGGCGTCGAGGGCCTCGGCCCCGTCGGTGTCGAGGGTGAGCACCGCGAAGACCCCCCGCTCCCCGTGCCGCAGCGTCACCGACGCCGGACCCGTCTCGACGATCAGCCAAGGCACAGCATCTTCAGCCGCCTCAGCGGCCTCCTGGAAGGCGGTCACCGCGTCGACCGAGGCTCGGTCGAGGTAGCGCTCCCGGATGAGCTGCACGGTGCGCTCGTACACGCCCAGCTCAGCGGCCTCGGCGGTCGAGGTCGGGCACGCGACGAGGCCCGCGCCGGCGACCAGGGCCGACAGGAGCACCCGCGGGAGGTAGGAGCGTCGGGGCATCACCCTTCGTCTCACACCCTGCGCCCGCCCGCGCCACGATTCCCGCTCCCGGAGCCCCCGATGTTCCACCCAGACCAGCTGCGCGCCGTCCTCGAAGCAGTCCAGACGGGCCAGCAGCCGGTCGAGGAGGCGATCCAGGCGCTGTCCGCGCCCCAGGCCGCCGCCCTCGACTTCGCCGAGCTCGACCTGCACCGCCCGGCGCGCACCGGGCACCCCGAGGCCGTCTACGGCGCAGGCAAGACCGCCGAGCAGGTCATCGCCATCCTGCAGCGCTTCGAGCAGGCCGGCCAGACTGGCCTGGTCACCCGCGTGGCCCCCGACATGGCGGCCGCGGTCGTAGACGCGCTGCCCGCGGTGGAGTGGCTGCCGGTCCCCCGGCTGCTCGTGCTCCGGGCCGGGCCAGCGCCGACCCCGGTGGGCGCCCTCACCGTGGTCTGTGCCGGCACCAGCGATCTGCCGGTGGCCGAAGAGGCCGCCGTCACCGCCGAGCTCCTCGGCAACCGGGTGCACCGCATCGTCGACGTCGGCGTCGCGGGGCTGCACCGCATCCTCTCGCGGGTGGACGCGCTGCAGCAGGCCCAGGTGGTCGTGGTCGTGGCCGGCATGGAGGGAGCCCTGGCCAGCGTCGTGGCCGGCCTCGTGCGCTGCCCGGTCGTCGCGGTGCCCACGAGCGTCGGCTACGGCGCCGCCTTTGGCGGGGTCGCGGCGCTCCTGGGCATGCTGAACTCCTGCGCGCCCGGGGTGAGCGTGGTCAACATCGACAACGGCTACGGGGCCGCCATCACCGCGAGCCGGGTCAACCACGCCGCGGCACGGGGGGCTTGATGGGCCGACACCTCCACCTCGACCCCGTGGGCGGGCTGGCCGGCGACATGTTCTGTGCGGCGCTCCTCGACCTGGGCGCCGACCTCAGCCAGTTGCGAGAGGGGCTCGGCGCGCTGGGCCTCAGCGGCTGGAGCATCGACACCGAGGCGACCACCCGCGGCGCCTTCGCGGCCACCCGCTTTGTCGTCACGCTCACGCCCGATCCCGTGGCGAAGCCGGTCTACCGGCGCCAGAGCGCCGCGGGCCGCGGCCATGATCACAGCCACGGCCATCATCACGGCCACAGCCATGATCACGGCCACAGCCATGATCACGGCCATGATCACGGCCATGATCACGGCGCCGGCCCGTCCCGTCGGTGGGCCGACATCCGCGAGATGCTCGAGGAGCGCCCGCTGCCCCCGCGCGCGCGCGCGCGGGCCCTCGCGGTCTTCGGGCTGCTCGCCGAGGCCGAGGGCGCGGTGCACGGCATGCCCGCCGAGGACGTGACCTTTCATGAGGTCGGAGCCGTCGACTCGATCATCGACATCGTGGGCGCCTGCTTGGCCCTCGAGCAGCTCGACGTCGACTCGATCTCCTGCGGGCCGCTGCCCATGGGGTCGGGCACCACGGCGTCGCAGCACGGGCGCATCCCCCTCCCCGCCCCGGCGACCGTGGCCGTGCTCCGTGGTTGGCCCGTCGAGCCCGGGCCGCCGGGCCGTGAGCTCGTCACCCCGACCGGCGCCGCCTTGGTCGCCGCGCTGGGCGCGCCCGGCCCCGCGCCGGCCCTCACGCTGCTCGGCCAGGGGGTCGGCGCTGGCACCCGCGATCCGAGCGACCGCGCGAACGTGGTCCGGGCCATCCTCGGCGACACCCAGACCACCGCGCGGCCCGAGGCCGTCTCGGTGGTCGAGACCCAGGTCGACGACCTGCCCGCCGAGCACCTGCCGCACCTGCTCGACGCCCTCTTCGTCGCCGGCGCGCTCGACGCGCTCGCCATCCCCGCCGTCATGAAGAAGGGCCGGCCCGGCCTGCTCATCCAGGCCCTCTGCCCGCCCGACCGCCGCCCAGCGGTCGCTGAGGCCCTCCTTCGCCACTCCGGCAGCTTCGGGGTGCGCTTTCACGCCGCCGATCGCCAGGTGCTCCGCCGCTGGCACCACGCCGTCGCGACGCCCTGGGGCGAGGTCCGGGTGAAGGTCGGCGCCCTCGGAGACGAGATCCTCCACCTGTCCCCAGAGCACGAGGACGTCGCGCGGGCCGCCAAAGCGGCGGGTGTACCCACCCCTCGCGTACACTGGTCCGCGGTCCGTGCCGCCGATCCCGCCTCCATCGCCGACGCTGGAGGGCCACCGCGCGACCACGACGAATGACGCCCCTTCGCCTCCCCGCCGACGCCCCCCACGACCTCCACCGCTCGGCGG
>JBDQIL010000813.1:0-3096 GCA_040264415.1 Myxococcota bacterium | reverse complement strand
CCACCGGGCTCATGCAGATGGATCAGATTCCGAGGAGAAACAGGATCATGCGGGCGGCACGGTCGACCCGCGGGGGGCGGTCTCGGGCGGCTCAGGTGGCCACGATCGAGCCACCCATGGTGCAGAAGAAGGCCACCCCGCCGCAGCGTGGGCGCGGCGCGCCGGGCGAGCGCGGCGTCGCCGGGCGCGTCACTCCGGCAGCTGCACCTGGTACAGGTCGCGGTGGAACCAGCGGTGGCCTCTCTCGGCCCACCGGGGCTCGGCGGTCACCAGGTTGGTCTGGTCGATGTGCTCGATCTCGGCGCCGGCCCACAGCGCGGCGACCTCCTCCGGGCTCACCGACCAGGGCGGCCCGTCCATGACGGCGGGGTCGTAGTGCAGCACGTTGAGCAGCAGACGGGCGCCCGGAGCGAGCACCCCGCGGAGCGTCTCGATGTAGCGGGACCGCTGGTCGGGGTGCAGGGCCACCAGCGCGGCGCGGTCCCACAGGCGGTCGGGCCGGGCGCCCAGGGTGGCGGTCAGGTGCTCGGCCCGCAGGTCGAAGAGATCGCCCCCGAGCAGGTGCGCGCCGCCGGGCGACCCGGCGCGTTGGCTGTCGAGCACGGCGTAGGGGCCGACGGCGCGGGCGGTGTAGCCGATGCCCTGCTCGTCGTGCATGGCCCGGAGCGCCTTGTCGGACAGCTCGACCCCGGCCACGGCGTGGCCGAGCCCAGACAGGTGGTGCACGTCGCGGGACTTGCCACACAGCGGCACCAAGATCCGGTGGGGGCCGCCGTCGAGCAGCCACCCACCGTGCTGGATCAGGTCGTCGTGTACGGCGTCGGCGTGAAAGCCGATCTGGTCTTGCTGCCACTTCTCGAGCCAGAAGGACGGCTCCATGGGCGCTCCAGAGGGGGGTGGGCTGCGCTAACCCGCCGGAGGGCGCGGCCGATGCCGAGCGTTGCGGCTTGGCTCTGCCCTCGCGGGCGACCGCCGTGAGCCAGGGCGGGGCGGTTCGGCTACAGTGGGGTGCTGCTCCCGGAGGCGAGACGATGCGCTGGCTGCCCACATTGCTGCTGCTGGCCTGCGCGGGATCGGGGGACGACTCGGCCCCGGTGGCCGCCACCGATGGCGCGGACGGGTCGGCCGACGGCGCGGACGGGTCGGCCGACGGCGCCTCGGACGGCGCGGATGGCGAAGACCCCCTGGGCGTCGAAGACCTCGCCATCACCGTCACCCTCGACGGCGACCCGGTCGAGGGCGCGAACCTGTGGCAGGGGGGCGTGACCACCCACCGCGTCACCGACGCGGCGGGCCAGGCCGTGTTCCCGGTCGACCGCGCGCTCGAGGCCGACATCGTGGTGATGGCCACCCACCCCGACGCCCGCATCGGCGTGCTCGACCTGAGCTTCGGCGACTTCCCGGCTGCGGCCACCATCGAGCTGTACACCTACGTCGACATCGACAACCCGGCCTACACCTTCCAGCACCCCGGCACCCCCGACCAGCGCGACTCCACCGCCTACTGCGCGCACTGCCACATCTCCATGTCGCGCGACTGGGTGGCCTCGCCCCACGCGTCGTCGGCCTCGAACCCGTGGCTGCACGACCTGTATGCGGGCGCCGTGGCGGCCCTGTCCACCCGCGCCGACTGCCTGGCCGCCGGGGGCGCCTGGGCCACGGGCACCGGCCCCGGCACCGCCGCGTCTGCGGAGCGCTGCTACCTGGGCGACGGCGTGCTGCCCGATCTGAACGACTGCGAGGTGGGCTGCGACAGCGCGCCCGCGGCCCAGCCCGAGACCGGCGACTGCGCCGACTGCCACGCGCCCGGCATCGACGGCGACCTGGGCGGCCGGGGCCTGCTCGAGGCCACCGATGTGGCCTATGACCACGGCGTACACTGCGATGTCTGCCACAAGGTGGAGTCGGTCGACCTCGACGCCGACGCCCCCGGCGTGGCGGGCCGGCTGCGCATCCTGCGCCCCCTCGAGGACGTGCCCATCGCGGGCTTGTCCTGGACCCCGCTCACCTTCGGGCCCTTCCCCGACGTGCCCAACCCCCGCATGGGCGTGGTGGTGCGCGACCACTACGCCAACGGCCAGGTCTGCGCGGGCTGCCACGAGTACTGGCAGCCGGTGAAGGTGCCCGGCGAGAGCATCGACACCGACCGCTGGCCCGGCGGCCTGCTGCCCATCCACACCACCTGGTCCGAGCTTGAGACCGGGGCCCTGGGCACCGACGTGCCCTGCCAGAGCTGCCACATGCCGCCCGACGGCGACGCGGGTAACGGCGCCGACCTGGGCAACGAGGCCGACGGCTCCGATCCCGGCATCGCGGCGGGCTGGTGGCGGCCTGCGGGGGCGGTGCGCCGGCACGTGTGGTTCGGCCCGCGGTCCGACGAGCAGCGCATGATCGACCTCGCCGCGCGCCTCGAGGCGACCGCCACCCTCGACGGGGGCGAGCTGGTGGCCCAGGTCACCACGTCGAACGTGGGCCCCGGCCACGCCATCCCCACCGGCGAGCCCCTGCGGGCCCTGCTGGTGCAGGTGGAGGCCCGCTGCGGCGCCGCCGCCCAGCCCGCCACCGGCGGCGACGCCCTGCCCGCCTGGGCCGGCGCCCTCGACCAGCAAGACGCGTCCGGCGACTGGTCGGTGTGGCCCGGCGCGTCGGTGGGCGACCGCCTCACGGTGGTCTCCTCCGACGGATGGCACGACTACACGGGCCCGCTGGTCTTCGGCGACGGCACGTTCACCCCCGAAGAGCGCGGCCTGCCGATGGAGCGCGTGGTGGGCCACGCCCAGGTGGTCTCGGTCGCGGGCGACACGGTGACCGTCGATGCCGCCCTGCCGCTGGGCGACCGGGCCTACCGCACGCCGGCGCCCACCCTGGCCGATGAGGGCGACCCCGCGGCCCCCCTCGCCGGCGCGCCGGGCTTCGCCTTCGCCCGCGTGCTCACCGGCGCCGACGGCGCGGTCATGGTCCCCCACTTCAAGGCGGTCGATGTGCAGAGCGACAACCGGCTGATGCCGGGCGCGTCCCACACCAGCACCCACCGCTTCTCGGTGGACTGCGCCGATCCTGTGGTCGAGGCGCGGCTGCTGCACCGCCCCGCCCCCT
>JBDQIL010000812.1:0-3097 GCA_040264415.1 Myxococcota bacterium | reverse complement strand
GAGATCACCCGCTCCGGGGTGACCCGGCTCCAAGAGCGCGCCCACCTCCCTGTGGGGGTGGTCAACATCAACGACGGCCGCCTGAAGCCCTACATCGAGAACCGCCACGGGGTCGGCGAGGGCTTCGCTGAACACCGGGTGGGCCAGCAGCGACGCGCCGGCGTCGGCGTCTTCGCGGGCGTCGGCTGGGGCGTCGACGTGCACCGCCACGGGCTGGCCAGCGGACGCTGCCGCGGCCGTGATGTCGGCGAGGTCGTCGAGGTCGAGCCGGGGGGTGGGCCAGGGGGAGAAGGCGGCGTCGCCCAGGGCCACCGTGACGCCGTCGGCCCGACCGAGGGCGGCCACCTCGGCGGCCCCGTCGCCATCGACGAAGCGGCACAGGTGCGGGTCGTGCTCGGTCTCGCAGGGGTGGCTGCCGGCCGCGGTGAGCATGGGGCCCGTGGCCCAGATCCGCGGCCCCACCCGCCGGCCCGCCGCGATCTCGTCGCGCAGATCGAAGACCGCCTCGGGCGCGCCCAGTTCGGCCACGCCCACCACCCCCCAGGCGAGCTGGGCGGCGAGGTTGTGATCGAGGGTGGGGCCCACCGGGTCGAGGGCGCCGGAGTGGAAGAGGTGCACGTGGGCGTCGATGAACCCGGGCAGCACGGTGCGGCCGGGCAGGTCGAACACGGTCGCGTGGTCGGGCCAGGGCCCTCCGGCGTCGCGCACCGTGTGGATGCGCCCGGCCGACAGCACCACCGCGGCGTCCGCGCGCACCTGCAGGGCGTCCACCACCGTGACCCGGTCGAGCACCACCGCGCCCGCCGGGATCGCCGCGCCCGCCGGCCGGTCGCTGTCGGGTTGGGAACATGCCGCCAGCGCAGCGAGCGCGGTCGCCGCAGCAATCGGCCCTTGAGAGCGCAGGGGTCCTCCGTTAGTCCCGAGGTCCAGACTTGGAGTCCAACCGTGGCCAGTGATGATCTTATCGAGCTTGAGGGTACCGTGAAGGAGGTCTTCCCCGGAGGCACCTTCCTGGTGGAGACCGAACAGGGGCACAACGTGCACGCCCACCTCGCGGGCCGCCTCCGGCGCTTCCGCATCCGCGTGGTGCTCGGCGACCACGTCACCGTGGGTGTGAGCCCGTACGACCTGTCGAAGGGGCGGATCACCTACCGGCACAAGTAGGCGCACCCCGGGCCCGCCACGCAGGGCCTCCGCAGCCGCCGGGCGACGCCAGCTCGCGGCGCCGGATCTCTCCTACCGTAGGGTCGCATCACGGTAGAGGGCGCCCATGCGCTTCACCCTGCACCCCGCACCGACTCTGAACCACCACCGGCGGCGGCGGCGCGTGGCTGCGCCTGTGGGGGACCAGTGAGCGGCGAACCGGATTGCTGCGCGCCCTCGGTCGAGGCTGGGCCGGCCTGCCCCGGGTGCGGCCACGCGGGCCGCCGGGTCGCCGCCGTGACCATCTCGGCCATGGACGACGACGAGGTCTTTCCGTTCGACGGGGCTCGCTACTGTCCGACCCCCGCCTGCGACGTCGTCTACTTCCACGCCGAAGCCGGCGTGGTGCGGGTGGAGTCGGTGCGGGTCCGCGTCGGGCAGAAGGAGTCCGCTCCCGACCGGCCGGTCTGCTACTGCTTCGGCTTCAGCGCCGCCGACATCGTGGCCAACCCAGAGGCCGTGCGCCGAGACATCACCGAACGATGCCGCCGCGGGCGCGATCGCTGCCGCGAGGCCAACCCGCAGGGCGCGTGCTGCCTGGGCCAGGTCCGGGCGATCGCCCTGGCTGCGCCCCCCTCCTCCGACCCCGCAGAGCGGTGAGGCGGGGGAAGGCTCTGCCTCCCCCGCCGGTTATCCAAGCCTTCCCCTGCACCCTGGGAGCGCCATGCGCGCCGCTCGTGCCCTGCTGCCCCTCTTGCTCGCCGCCCTGTCCTGGCCGGCGGGCGCCGAAGAGATGGATCTCGACCAGATCCTGGCCGAGGCCCGCGAGACCCGACAGGTGGAGAACTCCATCCAGAAGGTGCGCATGGTGCTGGTGAGCCGCACCGGGAAGGAGCGCGTGCGGGAGTTCGAGGCCCGCGTGCGGCGCGACGGAGAGGTGGTGAAGTCCTGGACCCGCTTCTCGCACCCTTCCGACGTGGCCGGCACCCAGCTGGTGCTGGTCGACCACCCCGACGCCGCCGACGAGCAGCTGCTCTACCTGCCCGCCCTCAAGCGCGTGAACCGCATCGCCGGCCGGGCGCGCTCGGGCTCGTTCATGGGCTCCGACTTCGCCTTCGAAGACCTCGAGATCTCGGGCGCCGACGACGCGAAGGCCAGCCTGGTCTCCGAGACCGACGCCCACTGGGTCATCGACGCCGTGCCCGGCGGTGACAGCAGCTACGGCCGGGTGCGCTTCACCGTTCGCAAGGCCGACAAGGTGCCCACCACGGTCGAGTTCTTCGACGCGACCGGCGCGCCCCTCAAGCGGCTCACCATCGAAGACACCGCGCGAGCCGGCGACGTGGTGCTGCCCACGCGGTCTACAATGGAGCACCTGCAGAAGGGCACCAAGACCCGCCTCGAGGTGCTCGAGCACCGGCTGAACGTACCGGCTGACGAGATCCCCGACGCGACCTTCACCGCCGCCTTCATGGAGCGGAGCGGATAGCAGGGGGCATGCTGCTCTTCGCTCTGGTCGCCGCCGCCGCCGCCGCCGATGCGGTCGAGGTGGGGCTCGACGCCAGCGTGCAGACGGTCGCCGACCTCGCCTGGGACCGGCCCGAAGAGGACCGCTTCGAGGTCTACACCCGGGTTCGGGCCGACGCGTCCGGGCCGGCCGGTGGCGGCCGCTGGCAGCTGGGCGTGCTCGGCGCCCACCAGACGCGGCTGGGCTTCGAGCGAGCCGGCGGCGACGTCGAGGCGGCGTTCGAGCTGCGCCCGTGGGAGTCGGGCTGGGAGGGGCCCGTGGGGCCGGCGCGGCTGAAGGTGGGGCACCTCGTCGAGCGGTGGGGCCGCCTCGACCTGCTCCCGGTCACCGACGTCTTGGTGGGCCGCGACCTGCGCGCAGGGCCGGTGACCCCGCCCGAGCTGGTGCGCCAGCCCGCCCCGCTGGTGCGCCTTCAGGCGGGGGTGG
>JBDQIL010000811.1:0-3102 GCA_040264415.1 Myxococcota bacterium | reverse complement strand
GACCAGTACGGCAAGGTGCGGTCGGCCATCGCTCAAGACTGGAGCCACCCGACGGGTGACGACGTCGAGCGCTTCTTGGCCCGCCAGTTCGTCGAGACCTTCATGATGTCGAACTTCGTCGAAGAGGTCTACTGGGACGACCCCGAGCTGTATCGCAGCATCATCGACCAGATCCGTGGCTTCGATGTGGACGAGCGCGCCATCCGCGAGGAGGCGGCAGGGCTCGTCAAGAACGTGCAGGAAGGCACGGTCGACTACGAGATCGCGCTCACCAAGGCCATCCGCGACGTGAAGAAGAAGCGCGGGCTGATCGCCGAGCGTGAGCGCCGCGGTTGATCCGCTGCTGATCCGCCTGCTGGTGCTGTGTGGACTGGTCTCGTGCAGCGATTCGCCGCCGGCGCAGCCTGTCGAGCCCGACGCAGCGACCGCGGAGGCAGCTGCCGAGGCCCTGCTGGAGGCCCAGGCTCCGCCCTCGGCGGATGAGCCGACCGCCGACGCTGCCCCCGCGACAGGGGGCGGAGACGTGACCCCCGGGGAGCCCGCGCTGGTCGACCCCGTGCAGCCGGAGCTGCAGTGGTCGGGCGTGGGCAACCTGCACAAGTCGTTCTTCGCCGACACCGCGGTCATCCAGCAACTCAGCGCCGACCTCACGGGTGAGGTGCGCAGTCCGGCGCCGATCGCCGTTCGCTACGACAGCCAAGCCTTCACCGGCCAGATCCATCTGCTGCTCGATCCCGGCGCGCTGCCGCGGCCGGTGGGCGCCCAGGGCGACGTGATCCGGCTGCAAGACCTCGCGCCGCTGACCACGGCGCTCGCCCGCTACCGTTCGGCCGTCGCCGCGCGGTTCGATCTGCGCGTCGAGAGCTTCTCGGTGGCCATCGAGTCGGTCCGCTCTGGGCGCGCGTGCACCTTCCGCGTCGCGGGCCCACCTCCGCCCGACGGCCGCCTCGTGTCGCCCTGCGTGCACATCAACGGGGCCGATCGGTGCGGTGAGCCCACGCCCGAGGGGGTGCGCTTCGCCGCCGACGCGGCCGCCGATGTGCGGGCCTGCCTCGACCAGTAGGGCTCAGGCGAGCGACACCAGGTCTTCTCGGATGCGCTTCTTGAGGCGGGTGTGGAGCTGGCTCACCCGCGACTCGGTGACCCCGAGCACGTCCGAGATCTCCTTGAAGGTGAGGTCTTGGTAGTAGTAGAGGTCGACGATGACCTGCTCGCGCTCCGACAGCGACCGCACGGCCTCCTGCACCCGCTCACTCAAGAAGATTCGGTCCACGTCTTGATGGACGTCGGTCTTGGGGCAGGACAGGCTCTGGCCCACGGTGCCCTCGTCGTCGTCCCCCTCCTCTGTGCTCACCAGGGTGCGCACGTCGGCGGTCCGGATCAGCTCGTTCAAGCGCTCCTCGTCCACCCCCATGAAGGTCGCGAGCTCGTCGTGCTTGGGCGGTCGGCCCAGGGTCTCGGAGAGCTGTTCGCGGGCCAGGCGCAGCTTCTTGGCGCGGTCACGCACCGACCGCGGCACCCAGTCGGTCTTGCGCATCTCGTCGATGATGGCGCCCTGGACGCGCATCCGGGCGTAGCCAGCGAAGCTGGGGGCGCGCCGGTCGTCGAAGCGCTCGACCGCCTCGATGAGGCCGAGCAAGCCGATGTGAACCAGGTCCTCTACATCTACACAGCGCGGGAAGCGCTTCACCATGCGGTACGCGACGCGCCGAACCATGGGGTAGAACTCCATGATGAGGGCGTTGCGATCGGCGACGGCGGGGGGCAACCCGCTCTGGTTGGGGGACGAGATGGGCGTAGCGGACAGGGTGGTCATGGGGGGGCCTCCAGCAGAGTCCCCCCTCCTACGGCTCTCCGTCAGGCTCCTTGAGAAAAACGTGTCCGTTGATGTTCTCGGCGATTATTCGCCGGCTTTCCGTGTATCTTCAGATACGGTTTCAGGGGCGCGTGTCTCAGAAGATACGGTTTGCGCGACCTCGGCGGACGTGCCGTCGAGGCTGAGTCGCTCGACCCCCATGGGCGTCTCGCCCTTGTCGAGCATCCGCAGCCGCTCGGCGATGTCGGTGACCGCGACGTTGCGGTGGAGCTGCTTGCCCTCGATGCCCCAGAGGATGAAGCTGAGCCAGTAGTTGCGGGGGGCGTACCACTCGAAGTGATCGCCAAAGAAGGCCGTGATCCGGTAGCGCTCGTCCTTGGAGAGGTCGATGATGTGGATCTCGGGCGGGCGGGCCTCGCGCGGAGCCCACTCGGGGAGGGTCTCGAGCCACTTCTCCTTGCGCCGGAGCTCGCGCTCGCGGGACTCGGGCGACAGCTCGTTCCAGGTGCGCTGGTCGAACAGGCTGATGGGGTCTCCCTGCACCTCGAGCGCGACGTAGCGGCCCTCGCGGTGGGGGATGCCCCGGGTCACGCCGGAGAAGACGTGCAGGGACTCCCCCGACGACGTGCGCAGGAGCTCGGTGGAGTCGGCGGAGGACCACGCGACGAGGTCGGCCGCCGGCGCGAGACTGAAGCGCTCCACGGGCTGATCGAGGAAGGGCAGGATTCGCGCGATCTCGCCCGTGTTGCGGTCGAAGGCGTACGGGCGACGCAGCCCGTCGGGGCCGATCATGCTGAGCGCGACGCGGTCGCCTTGGGCTTCGGCGGGCTGCAGGTCTTCGGGCTGCGTGTAGCCCGTGGGCAGCTCGACGTAGTCGATTGTGCGTGCGGCACGGTCGTAGTAGGCGATGCGGAGGGGGCCCGCGTCGCCTGCGGCCTCGGTGGGCGGCAGCGGAATGGCCAGGAGGCCGTCGCGGATCCAGGCGGTGCTGGCCAGCGGGGTCTCGGTGGGCATCACCTCAATCTGCATCGTGTCGGCGTCGAGCAGGTGCGAGCCGTGGGTGAGCGAGAACGAGAGCACCTGGCCGTCGGGGGACCAGTCGATGCCGGAGAACTTGTTGGAGCCGCACGCGTCGAAGGCGAGCTGGATGCCGTGCTTCGCAGCCAAGAACCCGATCTCCTTGTCGTCGCAGTCGGCGTAGGCGACCGCGACGTTGTCGGTGAACGTGGCGTCGGAGTAGAAGTCGTCGCGCTCGCAGCCGGACAGGGCCAGCAGCAGCAGCGGGG
>JBDQIL010000810.1:0-3103 GCA_040264415.1 Myxococcota bacterium | reverse complement strand
GTGGGGCGCTCGGCGTGCTCAAGGCCGCGGGCGCCCGCACTCACGTCATCCTCACCATCACGCCCGAGCAGGCCCACACCGCCGCCCACGGCTTCGCCCACGTGGCCGGACTGGGCGCCGACATGCTTCAGATCTGCTACGCGATGGGCGTGGGATGGGGGCGCCAGGCCACCGAGACCCTCTGCGAGCAGTTCGGCCAGATCATCCACCGCCACGGTGACGACATCTCCGCGGGGCGGCTGACCTGGGTGAACCTCTGGCGAAACGAGCCGGTGCTCATCGACACCGCCCTGCAGCTCGAGACCGACGGCCGGATCTGCTTCATGAACGAGTGCATGTTCGAGAAGTACAAGCAGGGCCGCAACTACGGGGTGACCCACATCAGCGCGGTCGACGACCTGCGCCAGATCGGCTCCACCCGCTTCCACAATTACGCGATGCTCACCGCCATCTACGGCGATCGCCGGCCGAAATACCGCGACATCATGCTCGACAACCTGGCCGTGGGCGAGGCCGTGCGCGGCTACCTCGCCGAGCACCTGGGCGACCGCCTGGGCGGCCTCCCCCACGCAGGCGAGACCTGATGGGCGCGCCCACCCTCTCCGCCGTGTTGGGCGGCGACGCCTTGGCCGTGCGCATCATCGACGCGCTGGCCCGCCACCCCCGCGAGCCGCTCTTCGAAGACATCGGCGGCGAGATCGAGGCGTCGGTCGCGAGCGACGGCGAGCAGCGCCGCTGCCACGTGGGCTACGGGCTGGGCGGCGCCTTCGACGTGGCGGGGCGGGTGGCGCCGCGACGGCGCGAGGTCGAGAAGGTGCGCGTCATCGCCGAGGCCACCCTGGGCGACCAGCCGGGGCTCACGGGCCTCGTGGGCGTGGTGCGCGACGGCGACCACCCCCGCGTGAAGCTCTACGTCGCCCGCGGGGTGCAGGCCGACCCGGCCGCCCTGCGCCGCTACGCCGCCGCCCTGGCGCGCCACCTGAAGCTCGAGCCGCCGGCCTTCCCGCCCACCGGCACCACCGACGAGGAGGCGGTCGAGTTCCACATCGCCGGCGGCATGCGCCTGAAGCCCTACCAGACCTGGCCCGACCCGGCGCCGGTGCGGCCCCGCCTGGCCCCCGCTGATCAGGCCCGCCTCGACGCCCTGTGGGCCGCTCGCCCCCGCGACCTGGGCCGCTGCCCCGTCATGGTGACCCAGCGCGGAGACCGGGCCACCGCGGTTCAGGTGCGGGTCGATCCCGCGCGGCTGGGGGACCTGTCCTTCGCGCCCCCGGCGCCGGCCGGCACCACCCCCACCTACGTGGGCCTGCACCTGGGCCAAGACCGCGCCACCACGTACTTCCTGCTGCCCGGCGCGCCGCTCGACCGCGGCAAGGCGCCGGCCGAGGCCGCCCCGGTGGCGCCCCCGCCCATGCCCAAGGCCATCGACCTCAGCATCGGCGAGACCTGCAACAACAACTGCACCTTCTGCATCAACCCCACCGAGACCTGGGCGCCGCTGGCTGAGACCAGCCGCCTGCTGCGCACCATCGAGCAGTGCGCGGCGCAGGGCTACGAGCGGCTGAGCTTCCTGGGCGGCGAGCCCACGCTGCATCCGGCTCTGCCCCAGCTCATCCGGCACGCCTACGCCCACGGCTTTCACGAGGTCATGCTGGTCACCAACGGCCGCAAGCTCGCCGACCCCGCCTTCGCCGCCGAGGTGGCGCAGGCCGGCATCCGCCGGGCGCTCTTCATGCTGCTCAGCCACGACCCCGCCGTGCACGACGGCATCACCCGCAAGCCCGGCTCGCTGGCGGCCGCGCTGCAGGGCGTGGTCACCGCGCGCGCGGCGGGCATCGACGTGTGCGCGAACATCCCCATCACGCGGTCGAACGTCGGCCAGCTGTCCGAGACCGTGGCGGCCTTGGTCGAGCGCGGCATCACGCAGATCTGCTTTCTGTACCTGACCGCCTACGGCAACGTGCTCAGCCACCCGGGCGTGCTGGCCCCCTACGACCAGGCCGCGGTCGAGCTGCGCCGGGCCTGCGCCGAGCACGACCACCACGCCGAGCTGCTGATCGACAACTTCCCGTTCTGCTACCTGCCGGGGCTCGAAGACCGCATCCAGTCCGAGATGGCGAACCCCTGGCGCGAGATCGCCTACCCGTCTGGCTCCATCGTCGATGTGGCCGAGGTCTACCGCTTTCGCAAGATGCGGCTGCCCGAGTGCGACGGCTGCAGGTGGGACGCGGTGTGCGGCGGGGTGCAAGACACCGCTCAGCTCGACCAGATCGCCACCGAGCTGGCCCAAGGGCTGCGTCGCATGCGGCAGCTCCGGGGCGCGCCGGCCGAGTGAGCGCGGCGCGCCAGCGGTCGCTCAGCCCTCGGCGGCCGGAGGGGCTTCGGCGGGCTCGGCGGCCGCCACCGGGGTCACGCGCTCGAGGTAGAGCCACGCGAAGGCCGTGTACAGGAAGAACTCGAGCAGCAGGTTGACGAGATCGGTGGCGAAGAGCGCCCAGATGTTGCCCAAGGCCTGCAGATCGACCACCCAGGTCTTGGTGAACAGCACCGCCACGACGGGGATGACCAGCCACATGATGGTGCCGCGCCGGCCGCGGGTGAGGGCCTTGGAGCGATCGAGCGCCCACTCTCCCTCTTCGAGGGCCGAGACCGGCTCGACGAAGGCGTACATGCCATAGAAGAGCAGGCCCGGCACGATGAGCAGCTGCAAGCCGATCTGGATGGAGATCTGGGCCGCCAGATGCGGCAGGAACATGCGGCTGTAGCGACGCACGGCGAAGTTCAGCGACCCCGACAGGTTCGAGGTCTTGCCCACCTGATCGCGACGCGCGAGGTAGACCGCCACCGCCGCCAGGATGGGCCCCAGCAGGACCTCGGCCAGCAGCAGCATCCCGGCGTCGGCCAGGATGTACTTCACCATCGTCTCCTGGTCGCCGGCCAGCGAGTTGCCGGCGCCCACGATCCAGTTGAAGAGCAGGTGGTCGAGGGGGGTGCGAAGCAGCGTCACCCCGCCGCACACGGCGAGCACGACGCCGAGGTGCCGGCCCATGGTGCCCAGCGCCTGGCGGGTCACGCGGAGGGGGCGGGGGAGGTCGGCCATGGC
>JBDQIL010000809.1:0-3114 GCA_040264415.1 Myxococcota bacterium | reverse complement strand
GACCGATGGTGGCGCTACCAGCGGCAGCTCGCCGTGGCGCTGATGCAGCGCGCCGCAGCGCCGGTCCCACGCGACAAGGCGCCGCTGTCCCGAGGGCTCGATGCGCTCTTTCGTCCGCCGGGCGCGCACCCCGAGCCGCCGTCGCTCAACCGGCAGCGGCTGGCCGGCGCCCTCGCGCTCCTTCGGCCGCTCACCGTCATCTCGGGTGGGCCAGGCATGGGCAAGACCTGGACGGTCCGCAATGTGCTCGCCCTGCTGTGGCTCGAGCGGCGCCAGCGGTCCGACCGTGCCCCGCTCCGGGTCGCCCTGGCCGCCCCCACCGGAAAGGCCGCCGCCCGCATGCGAGAGAGCCTTCGGAGTGGCCTCGACGCGGCGTTCTTGGGGCGCCTCGACGCGCTCGGCGGCGCGGGGGCGGGCGAGGCCTTCCGGGCGCTGGTGCTCGCGCTCGAGCCGCGCACCCTCCACCGGCTGCTCGGGTATCGCCCCGACCGGCCCACCCGCTTCCGACGCGACGCCCGCACCCCGCTGGTGGCCGACGTGGTCGTGGTGGACGAAGCCTCCATGGTCGACCTCGCGATGATGGCCAAGCTGGTGGACGCCGTGCGCCCCGCGGCGAAGCTGGTGCTCCTCGGCGACCGCAACCAGCTTGCCTCGGTCGATGCCGGCACGGTGCTGGCCGATCTGTGCGGCCCGACCTCGGGGCGCACGCTGGCCCTGCCCGATGACGTGCGCGTCGCCTGTGAAGACGATCTCGCCGTACACGGGCTCGACGCCGAAGCGGTGGCGGTCGGTCGCCCCCTCCAGGGCTCCGTCATCCAGCTGAACAAGACCTTCCGCTTCCGAGACGACAGCGGCATCGGGGCCTTCGCCCGGGCCTGCCTGGCCGACGAGGTCGACGCCGAAGCCGCGGCCGCGCTGCTCGACGACCCGAGCTGGCCCGACGTACAGCGGCTGCCCTGGCCCGACGGCACGGGCCTCGGGTCCGACCTCACCGAGCTGGTGCGCGCCGGCTACCGCCCGGCCCTCGACACCCTGCTCGGCGGCTTCGATCCGGCCCGCGACGGCTGCGTCGAGGCCTTCCACCGGCGGGTGCTCGACGCCCTCGACGGCTTCCGGGTGCTCTGCGCCCATCGCCGGGGGCGCGCCGGCGTCGCCGGCGTGAACCGCGAGATCGGCGCGCTGCTGGTGAAGGCCCACCCCGCGCTCACCGCTCAGGGCCCGCGCGCCTGGCTGGGGCGCCCTGTGCTGGTCACCGAGAACGCCTACGCGGTCGGACGCTTCAACGGCGACGTGGGGCTCGGCGTCACCCGTGAGGGGCACCCCTCCGCCGGTGCGCTGGTGGTCGCCTTCCCCGGCCCCGACGCGCTGCCCTCCGACCACACGCCGCCCGCAGAGGTCGCCCGGCAAGTGGCCGCCGGCGAGCTTCGCCTGGTCGAGTACCTCGACCCTGCTCGGCTGCCGGCCTGGCAGCCCGTCTATGCCATGACCATTCACAAGAGCCAGGGCTCCGAGTTCGGCCACGCGGTGGTGGTGCTCCCGGAGCGGCGCAGCCCCATCCTCACCCGCGAGCTGATCTACACCGGCGTCACCCGGGCGAAAGACCAGGTCACGCTCGTGGGCGCCCGCGACGTGCTCGAGGCCGCCCTCGAGCGACCGGTTCGCCGGGCGAGCGGGCTGCTCGATCTGCTCTGGGCCGATGCGGCGGCGATCCCATGACGCCGGCCGACGCGCGTCGCGTCTGGCGCGAGGTCGTGGTGCTCAACGCTGGCGGCACCATCAACATGGACCCCGGCGCCGGGGCCGCTCCCGGCGACGGCGTCGCTCGGCTCTTCGCGCGGCTGGGGGAGGGCTTCGACCGCGCGCGCCTGCGGCTGCTCTCGCCCTTCGTTCGGCCCCCGGACAGCTCCAGCATCGGCGCCGCAGAGTGGAGCGCCATCGTGGCGGCCCTGCAGACGGTCGACGCCGCCAAGCGGGCGGCGCGCGCGGTGCTGCGAGCGGACGGGTCACCGCTGACCCACCGCGGCGGCGTCGTGGTGGCCCACGGCACCGACACCATGCAGATCACGAGCATGGTGGTCGCGCTGGAGTTCGCGGGCGTGGGGCTCTGCGCGCCCGTCGTGTTCACTGGCAGCCACAGCCCCCCCGACACCGCGGGCTCCGACGCGGTGCCCAACCTGGCCAAGGCGATCTTCGCCGCCACGCTGCGCCCCGAGGCCGCGCCCCACAACCTGCCCCCGGGGGTCTACGTCCTCATCGGCGAAGACATCCACTTGGCCGCTCGCCTGAGCAAGGTGCACTCCTCCCCCGACCCAGAGGGCCGGTACTTCTACAGCTTCCCCGGCCCCATCGCCCAGATGACCAGTAAGGACTTCTCGGTCAAGCTCGACCAGGACTTGCTCGACAGCGTGGTGAAGGCCGCAGACCGACCGTCCGCTCAGCTCCACCGGGAGCGGGCTTGGGGAGCGGTCGAGCACCTGCTGCTCGACGCCTTCGTCGACCCGGGGGTGGTCGACGACCTGAACGAGCGGATGGCGGCCGTCTCCCCGGATCGACGGCGCGGCGTCGTCGTCCAGGGCGACTTCTCGGCCCACGCCGAAGCCGAACGGCTGTGCGCGGGCCTCGCGACGCTGGCGGCGCAGGGCGTGGTGGTCGCGGTGGGATCCCGCAACGCCCACGCCGCCCTGTGCGCGCACCGCCCGGTCTCCACCGCGTCGCTCATCGTGCTGCTGCCCCGCAGCCTCTCCCATGGCGCGGCTCGCACCAAGCTCTCGTGGCTGCTCGGCACGGGCGCGCCGCTCTCCGACCTGCCCGCGCGTCTCACCACGAGCCTGGTGGGCGAGGTCTTCGAGACCCGCGCGCTGCCATCATGGATCAAGTACGAGACGTGGCCCGATCAGCACCCGGGCACGCTCGCGTTGTCGGCGTGGCCCGACCTCCCTCCGGCGGTGGTGGCCGACCACAGCGCTCGCCTCGTGGCCGCGGGCCCGGGTGCCACGCTCCACATCTTCGGCTTCGGCTACGGGCACCTGCCCGGCCCCAATCGTCCGCTGACCGACCTCGTCTGCGCGTGGCGCGACCGCACCCCGCCCGGCAGCGGGTCGGGCAGGGCCAGGG
>JBDQIL010000808.1:0-3119 GCA_040264415.1 Myxococcota bacterium | reverse complement strand
CTCCTGGGCGCAGAGGTAGACCGTGGGCTCGGCCGGCGGGCGGTCGCGGTCGAAGATGTCGGCAAATTCTTGATCGTAGTCGGTGCAGAAGAGCACCTCATGGGCCGGCCGATCAGGACGCCGTCGGGCCTGGATCACTGCGTTCCAGCCGCTCATCGAGCCCTCTGGGGGCGGCTTGAGACCGTGGGGCGTGCCGGGTGGTAGCGCTCCCCCCAGCCAGCCGACGTCGGCATTGCAGACCACCACCGGCGCGGCGAAGGTGTCGCCGCCATGGGTGCTCACGCCGCTCACGGCGCCGCTCGGTGCCAGCGTGACCCCCGCGACGGGCGTGCTGCACACCACCCGCACCCCCAGGCGCTCGGCCGCCTCGACGAGCACCGCCACCAAGGCGTGGATGCCGCCCTCGACCCCAAAGCCGCCCAGGGCCAGCTCGACGTGGGCGATGCAGTTCAGGGTGGCCGGCGCCCGCCGCACGTCGGAGCCGTTGTAGGTGGCGTAGCGGGCCAGGATCATACGGAGGTGTTCGGACCGGACCGCCCGGTGGATGGCCCGCCGCATGCTGCGCAGCGGATCGATGGCGGGCAGCTCGAGCAGCGCGGGCAGCCCGTACGACAGCACCGTGCGCCAGTCGGGGGCGGGGCCGAAGACGAAGCGGGGCGCAGCGGCGTCCCAGATCCGGCCCGAGTAGGTGAGGAAAGCGCGGAACTCCGACTCGGCGCGGCTGCCCAGCGCCGCCCCGATCGAGGCCGCCGTCTGGTCGGGGTCGTGGTGGAGGTCGAGCACCACGCCGTCGGTGAAGCGGTATCGGAAGGCCGGCTCGGGCTGCCGCAGGTGCAGGTCGACCCCCACCTGTAGACCCGCGTGAGCCAGCAGCGGGTGCAGCACCTCGGGCATCGTGAGGACGCTCGGGCCGGTGTCTACGGTGACGTCGCCCGGCAGGCGGACGGTGCCGGCCTTGCCGCCGGGCTGGTCGGCCGCTTCGAGGACGGTGACCGCGTAGCCGGCTGCGGCGAGCTCGATGGCGGTGGCCAGCCCGCCGAGCCCTGCGCCCACCCCCCGGGCGGGGCCCGCGGCGCCGCGGGCCATGGGGGGATCCTCGGTCATCGCGGGCTCCGGGAGAGGGCGCGGGTGGCCACGCGGGTGAGCGCGACCAGGGCGCGGGTGGGCCCGTCGAGCCGCCGGGCGTCGTGCGTGGGCGCCACCAGCGGGCGGAAGGGCGAGCCCTCGGGCACCATGTCGCTGAACTGGCCCGGGGCGTCGAGGTGGGCACCAGCGGCGTCGAGGCCTCGGATGAGCGCCGCCTCGAGCCGGTCGAGCAGCCGCTTGTCGGTGGGATCGAGCGCCGGTCCGAAGTGGGCCAGGGCGGTGGGTCGGTCGGCCTCTCGCCAGCCATACCGCAGCGCGACGGGCACGACCGGCACCCCCGCGAGGCGCGCCACCAAGCGAACGCCGGGCTCGAGCCCCAGCGGACGGGTGGTCGCCGGCCGCTGCCGGCCCTGGGGGAAGATCCACAGCGCCCGCGTGGGCCGATCGAGGCAGGCCGCGGCAGCGGCGAGGTCGCGTCGGAGCGCCCCGCGATCGCCGTTTCGGTGGACCGGGATTGCGCCCACTGCACCAAAGAAGGGCAGCCGACGCAGGTTCTCGGCGTCCATCAGCGCCCGCCCGTCGGCGCCGAGCGCCTGATCGAGCACCAGCAGCGCCATCGGGTCCCACCACGAGACGTGCGTGGCGGCCAGGATGACGGGCTGCTCGGCGACGAGCGCGCGCGCCTCGTCGAGGCCCGCCACGAAGAGGCCGTCGAGGTCGGACGCGAAGCGCTTGCGGGCCACGGCGGCGAGCGCGCGCGCGGCCCAGGGTTGGCGCGTGGGGACGGCCTCGAGGCCAGCCCCGCGGGTGGAGAGGGGTGCGCTGGCGGCGCTCATGGCGCCCCCCGGTGGGCGCGGGCCGCGTAGGTGCGGCCCGCCCACGCGATGGCGCCGCGGCGGCTCCACCGCATCGAGTTGACGGCGACCCCGAGCAGACCCATCACCGCGATGGGGTGCGCGGCGACGGCCAGCAGCCCGTGGGCGTGGCGCTCGGCGAGCACCAGCCGGGTGAGCAGGTTGAGGCCCACCCCCACCGCCGCCGCCGTGGCCCAGGTGGGGGCCCCGGCGACCAGCGCGACGGGCAGCGCGACCCAGGGCAGCACGAAGCACCCCAGGTAGAGCGCGATGACCGCCGCCAGCGCGAGCGGGTGGCCGCCGATGCCCTCGTAGAGGTTCTTCGAGAAGCCCGCCCACAGCTCGGCCCCCGAGGTGTACATGCGGCAGCGGGCGATGTGGTGCCCGTCGGCGAAGACCACCGCGCCGCCGGTCTCCTTGACCCGCCGACAGATGGCCATGTCGTCGACGATCTCGTGGCGCACGGCCGCCCAGCCGCCGGCGGCCTCGAGGGCCTGCCGCCGCACCAGCAACACCTGCCCGTTGGCGGCCAGCACCCGGGGGTCGCGGCTCAGGGGGATGAGCGCGAGGGGCAACCAGCTGGTGTAGGTGAGCATGAGCAGCGGCATGAGCACGCGCTCCCCCAGCGATCCGGTGATCTGTTGGGGCACGGCGGTCACCAGCGCCGGGCGGTCGCCCCGCGCGGTGGGGCGGTCGAGCAGGTCGAGCAGGCGAGAGAGGCCGTCGGGGGCCAGCGTCACGTCAGCGTCGAGGTAGAGCAGCAGGTCGCCCGTGGCCTCTCGGGCGAGCTGGTGGCAGGCGTGCGGCTTGCCCACCCACCCGTCGGGCAGGCCGTCTCCGTCGACGACGCGCAGGCGGGGGTGCGACGCCTGCAGCGCCGCCAGGATCTCGCCAGTCTGGTCGGTGGACGCGTCGTTGTAGACGATCACCTCGTGGACCGCCGCCCCCCCGGCCAGCGCTGCCCGCGCGGCCGCCTCGATGGTGGCGGCCTCGTCGCGCGCCGGGATGAGGATCGAGACCCGAGGGGCGCGGGCCGCGGGCGTGATCGGGCGCCCCCGGGCCCACGTGAGCGCGTTGATGGCGGTGAGGGCCGCGGGCAGGGCGGCGGGGGCGGCGAGCAGGGCCCAGGGGAGCGCGGGGTGCATGGGCCTCCTCTAGCGGGACGGAGCGGTGTCGGGG
>JBDQIL010000807.1:0-3120 GCA_040264415.1 Myxococcota bacterium | reverse complement strand
GCGACGAGCCGGCCCCGGCCCCCGCGCCGGCCGCCTCGTCGCTGCCCTCCCGCACCCCGCAGAGCGCCGATCCAGACGTCGAGATGGGGATGGTGAAGATCGTCGCGCCAGAGCGGAGCCGCGTCTGGGTGGACGGAACCTACGTGGGGCGCGCACCACTGGCGCCACAGCGCGTCGCGGTCGGCCGTCACGAGATCAAGGTCTCGGGCCGTCAGCTGCGGGTCACGGTCACGCCAGGCCGCTTGGCTACGGTCGACTTCACGCGTTGAAGGCAGGCTTCATGGTGCGGCCCTGAGCTGTCACCGCGCCGTAGCGGGGCGCTCCGGAGGCTCCGGTTAGTCCGGGGCTCCACCCTTGGAGCATCCCCATGCCCTTCGCCCATCCGTGGCACGACCTGCCGAACAACCCCGACAGCGCCCACGAGTCCTTCAACGTGGTCATCGAGATCCCCCGGGGATCGACCGTGAAGTACGAGCTCGACAAGCCCTCTGGCATGCTTCGGGTCGATCGCATCCTCTACAGCGCGGTGCACTACCCGGCGAACTATGGCTTCCTCCCTCGATCCTACTGCGAGGACGGCGACCCGCTCGACGTGCTCGTGCTGGGGGCTGAGCCCGTCGTGCCGCTCACCCTCATGGAGGCGCGCGCCATCGGCGTGATGCACATGCGCGACGAGGGGAAGGCCGACGACAAGGTCATCGCGGTGCACACCGGTGACCCCGCCTACAACACGATCCGTGACATCTCCGAGCTGCCGGTCCACCTCTTCCGGCAGAGGCGGCGCTACTTCGAAGACTACAAGGCCCTCGAGAACAAGGTGGTGGAGGTCGATCAGTTCTTGGGTGCCGAAGACGCGGTCCGCGTGGTCAAGGACTCGTTCAACCTGTACCGGGCAGAGGAGACTCGGCTGCGGGGCTGGCGCTGAGGCGCCGGCTGCGCGCGTGGGTGGCGGGGGCGGCCGTGGGCGCATGCGCCGGCCCGTCCGACCGCGACCGGTACCGCGCTGCGCTGGCCGACCCCGCGCAGCGCTCGCCCTCGGCCTGCGCGGCCCTTCGCGACCCCGCCCTGGCGGGAGATTGCGGGCTGGTGGTGGCGCAGCGGCGGCTCGAGTCCGGTGAAGCGCCGGAGGCAGCCTGCGCCTCGGTCCCAGCGGGCACCTACCGCTCGGAGTGCTGGTTCGTGGCAGCCGAGGCCGCGGCCGCGCGCGATCTCGACGGGCGGGCCGCCGCGCTCTGTCGCCGAGCGGGCGCGCTGAACGAAGACTGCGCCCAGCACTTGTGGCAGGGCGCGTTGCACGCCCTCACCCGGCGTCCTGGCGGGGATCTGGTGGCCCTCACGGGCTCGGCCGAGCGGCTCCACCGACGGTGGGCTGGCCTGCTGGCGTGGACCACCGACTTCGACGCCCGGTTCTGGGCGCAGGCCTTTCAGGGCGCGGCGCTGTCGGGGGGCTTCGATCCCGCGCGGTGCGGCGTGCTCACCCATCCGGCGGCGGGTCGGTGTGAGGCGGCGATGGTGGAGCTGTTCAGCCGCGAGCTGGCGCCGGCCCTCGCGCGGGCGGGCGTCGAGCTGTGCGCGCTCCCCCCCACCGCCGAGGCGGCGGCGCCATACCTGCGCGCCGCGCCGCACCCGGCCTTCGGGGCGGTCGTTCGCGCGCGACAGGACGAGGTGTGCGCGCCCTGAAGGCCGTCGGTTCGGGGGTCAGCGCACCCGAACGCCGGCCTGCAAGCCGCCCTGGATGAGCCACCACTCTTCGAGGGCGGTCGGGTCGGCGCCGCTGCGGGCGGTCCCCCACGAGGCGCGCACGGTCCAGTCCAAGAAGAAGGTCGGTCCGAGCTTCTGTCGGGCGCCGCCCTCGAAGGTGAGCAGCGGCAGCGCGAGCGGGCCGCCGTAGTAGCCGCCGGCGATGTCGAGCCGGGTGAGGCCGATCCCCAGGATGGGGCCGACGGGCGCCTCGGGGTCGGGGCGCAGCACGGTCATGGCCCCGAACTGCCGGAAGCTGAGCGCGGCGGTGTCGCCGACCGAGCCGTCGGCAGACCGGTCTGCTGCGGTCTGCTGCAGCCCGAGGGTGGTGCCGCCCCAGAGGCTGAGGCCGATGCGGTACCCAGGCTGGTCTCTTGCGACGAGGTAGGCGTCGTAGCGGGCGAAGGCGAAGCCATGAACCCCCGGATCGGGCCACGGCGCGAGCAGGCCGCCGGCGAGGTAGCCCACCGCGAAGTCCGACCCGAAGTCGACGCCCGGGGGCGGCTCGGGTGGCGCGTCGCGGTTGGGCGCGGGCGGATCGGGCCGGGGAGGGACCGGGAAGGGCTCCGGCGCTGCAGCGGCGACGGTGAGCCCGAGGGCGAGCGCGGCGAGGCTCATGCGGCCTCCAAGGTGAAGGTCCAGGCGGCTACGCCGGTCACGCGCAGGGCATCTGCGCCGTCGGCGGCGGCCTCGGGGGAGTCGAACAGGGCCACGACCGAGCCGTCGCCGCCGGCGCCGGAGAACTTGGCGCCCAAGGCGCCCGCGGCGTGGAGCGTGCGGCAGGCCGCGGCGAGCGCGGGCGCGGACAGCGCCGGCAGGACGCGGGCGAGGTCGTCGTAGCTCTCCTGGGCCTCGGTGAGGGCGGCTCCCAGCGCGGGCCGGTCGCCGCGCTCGAGGGCCACCGCGCCGGCCTCAGCCAGCGCGCCGAAGCGATGAAGCGTGGCCTGCGCGAGGCGGCCTTCGGGGCCCGACGTCGGGGACACCGCCCCGCGCAGCGCGCGGAGGATGCCCGGCGTGTCGCGGGGGCGCCCCAGCGCGCCCAGCACCAGCGGCATGGGCGCGCCCACCGCCACCCGACGCAGGGGCGCGTGGCCGTCGGCCTGCCACCGAAGAAAGACTGGAGCGCCGGCCGCGCAGGCCATCGGGTCGAGCCGCCCGCACGGCACCCCGAGCAGGATCGCCTCGACGGTGAACGCGAGGTCTGCGAGGTGCGCGGCGTCGAGCTCGACCCCCGCGTGGCGGGCGAGGGCGTCGAGGGCGGCGAGGGAGAGGGCGGCCGACGAAGAGAAGCCTCGGCCGGCCGGCAGGTCGGCGGAGATCCAGAGCTCCGCGGGGGGAATCGATACGCCGCGCTCCTGCAGCGCCGCGGCGTATCGATTC
>JBDQIL010000806.1:0-3126 GCA_040264415.1 Myxococcota bacterium | reverse complement strand
CGCATGTGCTGCTGCTGCCGCTGCTGGTGGTGTCGGGCGGGTGGCTCTGCGGGCGCCTGCTCCCCCGGGCTTCAGTGGCCAGCGCCGCCGCGCTCACGGCGGCGCTGGTGGCGGTGCCGGCTGCCACGCTGCGGCTCTGGGTGGGGCTCACCGCTGGCGACGCCGCGGGCACGGTCGAGCCCAGCGCGGCCCTGCATGGCTGGCTCACGGTGACCCGTCGCGCGACCGGCGAGCTGGCCCCGGTGTTGGCCGCCGGCGCGGGGGCCCCCGCGCGGCGGGGGGGCCGCCGGGGCGCAGCCGGCGCGGCGATCCTCGCCTCTGGCGCGGCGGGCGCGGCCGCCGCGCGGGCGGGGCTGGTGGCCGCGCTCGAGGCCCTGAACGTGGGGGACATGCCGGGCACGGTGCGGTGGAGCCTCCTCGTGCCGTGGGCGGCGGCCCTGGTGCTGCCCGGCGCGCTGGTGGGGTTGGCCTGGCAGCGCCCCCGCCCCCGCAGCGTGGGGGCGGCGATCGCTCTGCTCCTCACCGCGGGCCTGGCCGCCTTCGCCGCCTCCCCGCCGCTGCGGGCCGTCGAGGCGGGCCTGCGCGCGGGCCCGGCCACCCTGCCTGGGGTGGTCTTGCCCACGGGCGGGGCGGGCGCGTCGGTCGCCGCGCAGGCCTACGCCTGGCCCGATCTGCCCGAGCCCGAAGCCACCTTCGTCGAAGCGGAGACGCCGCGCTGGTCGTGCGTGGGCAGCCTCCGCCAGTGGACCCGTCGGCCCCGGCTCACCGCGGCGATGGGGCTCCCTCCAGACGGCGACCTCGCGGTCATCGACGCAGCCATCGATTCGCTCGCGGGATCCCACATGGCCCGCCTGGCGCTGGTCGGCCGCGCCGATCCACCACCGGGCGGGCCCATCGGCCCCTGGCTGGCCTGGCCCGCCGCGTCGATGCTGCTCGACCGGCCGCCCCACGAGGCGCGGTGGGCCCGCTTCGGTCCGACCGGCCTGGCATGGAGCGGCCCCGGCCCTGCGCCGGGCGATCGCGCCGCCTGCGCCCTCGTCCTCCAGCCCGGGGTCACCGTGCAGCAGCTCTACGACACGCTGCGCGCCCTGCAGGACGCCCGCCTGCACGCCCGATGCGCCGCGGTCGCGGTGGTGCCCCCGCGGTGGCGACCCGCGGATCCGGCCGCCGACCTCTCGTCGTTGGCGTGCCCGCCGCGCCGTCGTCGCTCCCGACGCTGAGCGGGGCTCGCCCAGCGCCCGCGAGCGGGTATGCTCTCGCCCACGGAGGTGCCGTCGTGCCGCTCACCATGGATGAATACCGCTGCCTCAAGAGCTTCTCGGTGCTCTACTCGGGCGGCCTCGACTCGGCGGCCGTCGCCCTGCTGATGGGCGACAACATCGACGGCCCGGTCCACCTCATGACCTACAAGCACGCCTACGGGGCGCTGTTCAATGAGTGGTCTCGGAAACACAACGACGACCTGCGGCGCGTGCTGGGCGAGCGGGTGCACCACCACCTCGTCGATCACACCCACATCTGGAACGAGCTCGGCGCCAAGCGCATGCTGCAAGACGCGGTCAAGTACAAGGGGCACTGGGTCTGCTGCTTGGGCTGCCAGCAGGCCATGGCCACGCACACCATCCTGCACGACCTCATCCACAACGTGACCAACGCCTTCATCTGCAGCAGCGTGGGGGGCGAGTACGCCGCCATGTCGATGAGCGTCACGCGAGAGCTCAACGTTCGAAACTACGCCCGCTACGGCATCCGCTACAACGCTCCGCTGCTCGACCTCGGCATCAACAAGAACGAAGAGCGGGCCATCATGAAGGAGTACGACGTGGAGCCGGGCTGGGGCAAGCGCCGCAGCCACCAGGGCTTCCAGCCCATCTGCGTCATCGGCTTCCAGCACACCCTCGACATCCTCTTCGACTGGCACACGACCTACCCGCCCGACCGGGTGGAGGCCTTCCTCGAAGACAAGTTCGAGATCCAGGACCGCATCATCCGCCGGTCGCTGCTCGACCGTGGCTACGACCCCGACGAGCTCATCGCCCGCAACAAGGCTGTCTACGACGAAGAGGAGCGCCAGATCCAGGCCCTGCGGGCCAGGCGCCTCGCGGCAGACGAGGCCCGCCAGGCTGCGCGGGTGGACGCCTGATCCGGGGCCGCGCGGGCCGTCTGCTCGCAGGCCTCGCCGTCGCCGCCGCCGTGCTCGGCGCGGTCGAGGCGTCGCTGCGCGTGGCCCTGGGCCCGCCCCCTCCCACGGTGAAGGTGCACGCCGCCCTGGGCGAGCACGACCGCTACTTCAAGATCGACAGCGGGCTGGTCAAGGCCGTCTACGGCGACCAGGGCCGTGAGACCTTCCCGCTCGCCTCAGACAGCCCCCGCTTCACCGTGCTGGGCGGCAGCACCGTGCACGGCGGCACCCACGGCATCGACTTCCCCCAGGAATTCCCGCACCGGGCCGGCCGCATGCTGGGGGTGCGCGGCATCAATCTGGGCAGCCCGGGCCTCGACAGCCATGACCTGGTGCGGATCATGGCGGAGCTCGACCAGCTCGACACCACGGCGTGGGTCGTCTACACGGGCCACAACGACTTCGGCAACGCCCACTTCGAGGGGCGCTACGGCACCGTGTCGTCGGCGGTGGTCGCCCACACCCAGAGCCTGCTGGGCCGGCTGCAGCTCTACACCCAGGTCTCGCGCGCCGTGCAGCCCATGACCGGCGCGTCGCGTCGCCGGCGCGACGGCATGGAGCCCACCGCAGGTGAGGTGCGTCCCCTCACCCCCGCCCGCTTTCAGATGGCGCTCGACGGCCTCCGGGCCAACCTCGAACGCATGGCGTGGATAAGCGAGCAGCGGTCTATACCAATGGTATTGGTGGTCCCGGTGGGCCGCCTGACGCAGCCCTCCGGGCGCAACCCTTGCGACCGGCCGGGCTGCCCCGCCGAGCTCATCCAGGCCGCCCACGAGCTCGCCCCCACCCAGCCCGACGAGGCCCTGCGGCTGCTGCAGAAGGCCCGCGACAGCGATCCCATCGGGCTGCGGGCGCCCACCGCCGCCCAAGAGGCGGTGCGCGACGTCGCTCGAGCCCATCCTGGGGGTGACGGCCACGCTGCCCGCCGACGCGGAGCGGCTGCG
>JBDQIL010000805.1:0-3126 GCA_040264415.1 Myxococcota bacterium | reverse complement strand
TCTCCACCATCCGCCGCCGCCTGCACTTCAAGCTGGACGACAAGCTCGTCCGCGACGAGTTGGACCGCGCCTTCACCGACCTCAAGAAGCGCGTGCGTTTGCCAGGCTTCCGGCCGGGCAAGGTGCCCCGCAAGCTGCTCGAGGCGCGCTTCGGCGCCCAGATCCGCGGCGAGGTGTCGTCCAACCTGGTCGACCGCGCGTGGCGCGAGGCCGTGCCGCAGCTCGAGGTCGCGGGCCGCCCCGCTCTCGAGGAGTCCAGCGACATCGACGGCAAGGAGTCCTTCGCGTTCACCATCGGTGTCGACGTTCGGCCGCAGCTCGAGATTGACGGCTACAAGGGCGTCGAGGTGGCCTACAAGGCCCCCGAGATCGCCGACGAGGTGGTCGATGCTCGGGTTCAGGCCCGGCTCGCCTCCAAGACCGTGCTCGCCGAGGTCACCGACCGCGGCGTCGAGCAGGGCGACGAGGTGCTCACGCAGATCAAGCTCAGCCGCGGTGAGGGCGACGACGCCGAGGTGGTGGCCGAAGAGTACGGCACCAAGATCTTCACGGCCGGCGACAGCTACTACCCCGGCATCGAGCCCCTGCTCATCGGCCTCGAGGCCGAGGGCGAGGCGTCCGGCGAGGTCACCATCGACGCCTCCAGCGGCTTCGAGCACCTGCAGGGCCAGACCCTCCAGGCCGAGGTCAAGGTGCTCGGCATCCAGAGCCGCGCCACCCCCGAGCTGTCCGACGCCACGGCTGAAGAGCTCGGCTACGAGGGCGGCGCCGACGGCATGCGGGTGGCCATCCAGATGGAGCTCCAGGGCCAGGCCGAAGAGGCCGCCCGCCAGAACGCGCGGGTTCAGCTGCTCGAGAAGCTCGTCAACTCCAACGAGTTCGACGTGCCCGACGCGCTGGTCACCGAGCAGTTCGAGGCGCTGCAAGAGGAGATGAAGGTTCGCCGCTCGTACTCGGGCGAAGATCCCCGCTCGATCCGCTTCAGCGACGCCGAGCTGGCCGACCTGCGCCAGCGCGGTCGCTTCGCCGCCAAGGCCGCCCTCATCCTCGAGGCCATCGCCCGTCACGAGTCCATCGACGTCTCCGACGCCGACCTCGACGCGAAGATCGCCGAGATCGCCAGCACCCGCATGCAGGCCCCCGAGGCCATCCGCGGCTACCTCGAGCGCGAGGGCGCCATGCCCGTGCTCCGCACCCGCGTCTCTGAAGAGAAGACGCTGGAGTGGCTGCTCGAGAACGCTGAGCTGGTCGACCCGCCGGCTGCCGTCGAGGCTCCTGCCGAGGCTGCCCCCGCCGCTGAGTCTGCTCCCGAAGCCGCTCCTGCCGCCGAGGCCGCTCCCGCGGCCGAAGAGGCCCCCGCGGCAGACAAGGCGCCGTGGAAGAAGAGCTGGAAGAAGGCTGAGCTCCTCGCCGCCGCCAAGTCCCGTGGCCTCTCGGTCAACACGAAGAACACCAAGGGCGAGATCGTCGAAGCCCTCGAGGCCGACGACGCCTGAGACCCCGCGTGGTCGGGCTTCGGGGCTGTCACTTCGGTGGCAGCCCCGTTGTCTTTTGGACGGTGCGGTCGGTTGCCCGTTGCCGTCTCGCGCGACGTCCTTAGGGTCGATAGTCCCCCTCCGTGTTCGCGCGCCGCGCCCCGTCTCCATCCTCCGAGGATCCCGATGCCCATCGACCCGACCGCCAGCTACTACCTCCCTGTCGTCCACGAGCAGACGCACCGCGGCGAGAACCGCTACGACATCTACTCGCGCCTCCTGCTCGACCGCATCATCTTCATGGGCACCCAGATCGACGACAACGTCGCGAACGCCATCATCGCCCAGATGCTGTTCCTCGAGTCGCAGGATCCCGACAAGGACATCTTCATCTACATCAACAGCCCAGGTGGCGTGGTCACCGCCGGTCTCGCGATCTACGACACCATGCGGTACATCAAGCCCGATGTGGCGACCATCTGCGTGGGCCAAGCGGCGTCCATGGGCGCGTTCTTGCTGTCGGCCGGTGCCAAGGGCAAGCGACGCGCGCTGCCCAACGCCCGCGTCATGATCCACCAGCCGCTGGGCGGCGCCCGCGGTCAGGCCACCGACATCGAGATCCAGGCCCGTGAGATCCTCCGCATGAAGGAGACCCTCAACCAGGCCATGGCCGAGCACACCGGTCAGGACATCGAGAAGATCAAGAGCGACACCGAGCGCGACTTCTACATGACCGCCGCTGAGGCCGCTGAGTACGGCATCATCGACGAGGTCATCGACCACAAGTCCGGTGACGTGACGGCCGAAGACGAAGCCGGCGAGTAGCACCGCCACCACCCCGTGGGCGCCAGGGCTCGTTGCTCCCTCCTGGCGCCCCCGGACACCGGTGGACCGTGACCGGGTCTCACGCCGTTGGCGATGGGGCTACGCTGACCCCACGAGCAACGCCCCATTGGAGTACACGTGACCCGTTCCGGACAGAACAGCAGGGACCTCCGCTGCAGCTTCTGCGGCAAGTCCCAGCGAGAGGTCCGCAAGCTCATCGCCGGCCCGTCGGTCTACATCTGCGACGAGTGTGTCGAGCTCTGCAACGACATAATCCGCGAGGAACTCGAGGAGCATTCGGAACAGACTCGGGACAAGCTACCCAAGCCGCATGAGATCAAGAACGTTCTCGACGAGTATGTTATCGGTCAGGAACGGGCCAAAAAGGTTTTGTCGGTTGCGGTCTACAACCATTACAAGCGCGTCGAGCTGGGGAACAGCCTCGATGGCGAGGTCGAGCTGTCGAAGTCCAACATCTTGTTGATCGGCCCCACGGGCTGCGGCAAGACCCTGATGGCCCAGACCCTCGCCCGCATGCTCAACGTGCCGTTTGCGATCGCCGACGCCACCGCCCTCACCGAGGCCGGCTACGTCGGCGAAGATGTCGAGAACATCCTGCTGAAGCTGATCCAGGCCGCCGACTACGACGTCAAGAAGGCGGAGACCGGCATCATCTATATCGACGAGATCGACAAGGTCGCCCGCAAGAGCGAAAACCCGTCGATCACGCGTGACGTGTCGGGCGAAGGCGTGCAGCAGGCCCTGCTCAAGATCCTCGAGGGCACCTCGGCTGCCGTGCCGCCCCAGGGCGGACGCAAGCATCCGC